>JBAPYC010001296.1:0-16331 GCA_049284535.1 Streptosporangiaceae bacterium | reverse complement strand
CGCATGGACCGCGCTCGCCGCCGGGCCTGCCCCGCCCCGGGCGGCTGCGCCCGTCCCGCCGCAGGTGCCGGAACCTGCGGTCGACGCGGCCGTGCGCATCCTGCGATCCGGGGAGACGACGGCCCTGATCCTCGGGCCGACAGCGACCCGGGAGGCGCCCCTGGAACTGGCCGGCCAGATCGCCGAGGTCACCGGGGCGCGGCTGTACACGCCGACGCATACTGCGCGTATCACCCGCGGCGCGGGACGCGTCCCGGTGCAGCGGGTGCCGTACCCGATCGACCAGGCAGCCGCGGCGTTCAGCGACGTGCAGAACATCGTCCTGGTCGGCGCCAAGCCTCCGGTGGCGTTCTTCGCCTATCCGGGCAAGCCCAGCCAGCTGTCCCGGCCCGGCACGCACCTCCACGAGCTGGCCCGGGCCGACCAGGATGTCCCGGGCGCGCTGGCGGCGCTGCGCGACGCGCTGGGCGCGGGCAGTGCGACGCCGAAACGAGCCGAGCTGGCGCTGCCGGGCCGTCCGTCCGGATCCCTGACCGCCGGGAAGATCGGCGCGGTCATCGCGGCGTACTTGCCCGAGAACGCCGTGGTGATCGACGAATCGATCACCACCGGCCGCTCATTCCTCGCCGACACGGCGGGCGCGCGCCCGCACGACTGGATCTTGGGGACCGGCGGGTCCATCGGGTACGCGCTCCCCTGCGCGATAGGCGCGGCCGTTGCCTGCCCGGACCGCAAGGTGGTCGTCCTGGAGAGCGACGGCAGCGGAATGTACGCTCCGCAGGCGCTGTGGACCCAGGCCAGGGAACAGCTCAGCATCCTCACCCTGGTATTCGCCAACCGCAGTTACCAGATCCTAGAGGGCGAGCTGAGAGCCGCCGGTACGCCTGCGGCCGGCCCTCAGGCAGCGGCGCTGCTCACTATTGACAACCCTGCCATCGACTGGACAGCGCTGGCCCGGGCCCTGGGGGTCGAGGCGTTCCGCGCTACCACTGCTGAGGAACTCGCCCGCCACATCGAGGCCGGCCTCGCGATGGAGGGACCCGCCCTCATCGAAGTGGCGCACTGAACGGGATGCCGTTCCCGAATCTGGAGGCCAAGCACGCCGGCCGGCCGTACGTGACGGCCCGGCGCCTGCTGGGCTACCACCAGGCGCGGGGCAGCGCGCGGGCCGCCGCAGCCCCGCGCCGTGGTACTCACCTGGCAGGCCCGGCTGGAAGGCCGGGTACGCGAACGCCGCGGCCATCAGGAGCTGCCCGGGCCCGGGGAGGGCTCGGTGCTGCTGCGGCTGACCCCGGACCTGGGCCTGGCCCGGCTCCCGATCGGGGCGCCCGCGGCGGCCATAGCCGTCGAGGAGCTGTCCGCGCGCGGCACGGAGCTGTTCATCGCCGCCGGTACCGCCGGCGGGCTCGGCGAGCGGCTGGCCGCCGGTGACCTGGTGATCTGCACCACCGCTCTGCGGGACGAAGGAACCTCCTATCACTACGCGCCGCCGGAGCCCTTTGCCTGCCCGGACCCGGGGCTCACCGCCCGGCTGCGGGCCGCGCTGCCCGCAGCCGCACACGGCCCGTCCTGGACCACCGACGCGCCTTACCGGGAGACCGCGGAAGAGATCGCCAGGTACCGCGCCGGAGGAATCCTCACCGTCGAGATGGAAGCCTCATGCCTGTTCACCGTGGCCGCGATCACCGGCACCGCGGCGGCCGCCGCCTTCGTCGTGTCCGACGTGCTGCACGGTGAGCAGTGGGAGCCGCGCTTCGGCTCCCCCGGCGTCCTGCACGGCCTGTGGACGCTGTTCGAAGCCGCCGAGGCCTGCCTGTCGTCGTTACCGGTGCAGGCCGGCGATGAGCAGCCCGACCATACGGCGCGCGTCGTAGCGCGAGTCGGCGTCGCCGCCCGCGCACAAGTTGCCGACACCGTACAGGAGCCCGAAGGCGTCCACGTCGGGACGGATCTCACCGGCGGCGGCAGCAGCGTCGAGCAGCTGAGCGCAGACGGGCACGAGGCGGTCCAGGAAGTAGGCGTGCAAGGTCTCGAAGCGGGCGTTGTCGGAGCGCAGCGCCGCGGCGAGCCCGTGCTTGGTGATCAGGAAGTCAACGAAGAGATCGACCCATTGCGTCAGCGCGGCGTACGGCGAGCTGCTGCTTGCCAGCAGGGCCGGCCCGGCTTCGGCGCAGGCGTCGACCTGGTGGCGGTACACGGCGATGACGAGGTCGGCCCGGGTCGGGAAATGGCGGTAGATCGTGCCCATCCCGACTCCGGCCTTGGCCGCGATGTCGCGTACCGGCGCCTCCACGCCGGAGGTGACGAACACGGAGGCGGCCGCCGCCAGCAGGGTCTGCTCGTTGCGCCGGGCGTCGGCCCGCTTCCGCGGCAACGCCCGCCCTGCCTGCCCGTCGGTATCGGACACCCGTGCACTCCCCTGGTTGCCAGCTTGCGAAACGGAGCAACGCTCCGTATGGTGAACGGAGCAACGTTCCGTTTGTCATGATGCCAGACCGGAGGCGCATATGCACTACCGCACCCTGGGCCGCACCGGTGTCCAGGTCAGCTCGCTTGCGCTCGGCGCGATGAACTTCGGCGCCAGCGCGCGCACGACCCAGGACGACGCTACGGCCATCGTCGATGCCGCGCTCGACGCCGGCATCAACCTCATCGACACCGCCGACATGTACAGCGGCGGCGAGTCGGAAGAGATGGTCGGCAGGGCCATCGCCGGGCGGCGCGACGATATCGTGCTCGCTACCAAGGCGGCCATGCCGATGGGAGACGAGCCCAACCACCGCGGTAGTTCACGCCGCTGGCTGGTCACCGAACTGGACAGCAGCTTGCGCCGCCTCGGCGTCGACTACGTCGACCTCTACCAGATCCACCGCTGGGACCCGGCCACCAGCGATGAGGAGACCCTGTCGGCGCTGACCGACCTGCAGCGATCCGGGAAGATCCGCTACTTCGGTTCCTCGACCTTCCCGGCCTACCGCATCGTCCAGGCCCAGTGGGCCGCCCGCGACCATCACCTGAGCCGCTACGTCAGCGAGCAGCCCAGCTACTCCATCCTGCAGCGCGGGATCGAGGCGCACGTCCTGCCCGTGACGGCCGAGTACGGTCTCGGCGTGCTGGTCTGGAGCCCACTGGCCGCGGGCTGGCTGTCGGGCGCGGTCCGCGAGGGCCAGCCGGTCACGACGCACCGGTCCGCGATAGTGCCGCAGCGCTTCGACACCGCCATCCCGGCCAACCGGGCCCGGATGGACGCCGTCGAGCAGCTGGCCAAGGTCGCCGCCGACGCCGGCCTGACGATGATCCAGCTCGCGCTCGGCTTCGTCACCGCGCATCCCGCCGTGACCAGCGCGATCATCGGCCCGCGCACACCCGATCATCTGCACTCGCAGCTGGCCGCCGCGGATACCGGGCTGCCGGCTGACGTGCTCGACGCCATCGACGCGATCGTCCCTCCCGGCACCGATCTCGCCCCGGACGAGAAATACGACACCCCGCCCGCGCTCCTCGACCCGGCCCTGCGCCGCCGCTGACGGCCGCGGCAGGAAGGAACTGACATGAGCACCATCCGGCCTAGTTTCGGCATCGCGACCGCGCCGCAGCAGGTTAGCTACGACGACCTGCTGCGGGTCTGGCAGGAAGCGGACACGGTCCCGCAGATCGAGCATGCCTGGGCGTTCGATCACCTGCGGCCAATCGGCGGTGACCCGGACGGCCCGATCTTCGAAGGCTGGACGCTGCTGTCGGCGCTGGCCGCGCAGACCACCCGGCTGCGCCTGGGCCTGCTGGTGACCAGCAACCGCATCCGGCCGCCCGCGCTGCTGGCCAAGATCGCCGCAACCGTTGACGTGGTGTCGGGCGGGCGGCTCGACTTCGGCATCGGCGCGGGCTCGCGGACCGACATTCCCTGGGCCCGGCGCGAGTACGACGCCTACGGCCTGCCCTACCTCGGCGCCGCCGACGCGGTGGGCAGCTTCGCGGAAGCGTGCACGGTGATCCGGCGGCTGTGGACCGAGGACAAGCCGTTCGACTTCCACGGCAGTTACATTGACCTGACCGGAGCGTTCTGCAATCCCAAGCCGGTGCAGCGGCCCGGCCCGCCGTTCGTCATCGGCGGGCAGGCCGCCGCGACGCTGCGCGTGGTCGCCGAGCACGCCGACGTGTGGAACTTCCCCGGCGGCGACGTCGAGGCTGCCGTCCGCCGCGGCGCCGTACTGGACCGCTTCTGCGCCGAGATCGGCCGCGACCCCGCCTCGATCACCCGTTCCCTCCCCCTGCCGGTTTCCTATGACGACCCCGGCGCCACCCGGGACGCCGTCGCTGAAGCAGTCGGCGCCGGCTTCGGGCACATCATCCTGTCACTGCCAGCCCCCTATCCGGAGAACGCCGCGCGATGGGTGGCTGACGAGGTCATCAGCAAGTCAGCCTGACCAGGTCGCGGGAGCCGCACCAGGTCAGCTTCACCCGCTCCCGGTCACACTCCGGCCATCCGCCCGGGAAGGCTGCCGCTCCCCCGGGCCTGACGCCACATCCAGGCCGCGAGCTCGGTACGGCGGCGCAGGCCGAGCTTGGTCAGGATGCGCCCGACGTGTCCTTCGACGGTGCGGTGCGACACCACGAGCCGCTCGGCGATCTGCCGGTTCGTCAGGCCGTCCGCGACCATCGCGGCCACCTCGCGCTCCCGGCTGGTAAGGCCTGAGAGCGAGCCCGGCAGGCCGGCAGGCTCGCTGCGCCCCAGGGCGTACCTGATCATGTCGGGCCTGGTCATCAGCGTGCCGCGGCGGAAGGCCGCCTCGAAGGCGGCCTCCCCGAGACACCGCCGGGCCTGCTGCTGATAGTGATCCCGGCGGGCCTGCCAGTCGGGCGAACCGTAGAGCTGCTGGCCGAAGGAGAACCAGCGGGCCGAGGCCGCGCCGAGCAGGACCGCCGCCCGCTCGTGCTCGTCACCCGCCGCCGCCGTCCACGCGGCCAGATCCAGGGCCAGGGACAGGCCGATGGTGTCCTCGAACCGGGTCGTCAGCTCCAGGCTGCGGCGCGCATGCCGCCGGGCCAGCGCCAGGTCGCCGCGCATGAGGGCCACGAACCCGAGCCCGTCGGTGGCGTAGGACAAGATCCAGCTCTCGCCGGCCGCCTCGCTGCTGGCGCAGGTCGCGGCAAGCCGTCCGGCGGCCTCGTCGAGCCGGCCCCGGGAGATGTTCAGCAGGCCTACGTGCACCTCGAGCGCACCCAGCAGGTCAGCCGGGGAGCCGGTACGCCGGTAGAGCCGTTCCGCCTCCTCCAGCAGGCCCGCCGCTGCCGGGAAGTCGTCCTGGAAGAAAGCGATCATGCCGCTCGCGTGGGTGGCGTAGGCAACGGTGGCCGCGTCGCCCGCGGCGCGCGCCAGGCCGGCGGCCTCGGTGACCATGGTCCCGGCGGCGGGCTGGTCCCCCTGCAGCGAGGCGACGAACCCGCACGTCACCAGGGTCCGCGCCCATGGCGGCGACCGCCTGGAAGCGATGGCGAGGACGCGGTGCAGCCAGCGCCGGTGCTCGGTCATCGACAGCGAGGTCGCCCACAGGAACCACGGCTCACCGACGAGCCGCAGGGCGGCGCTGTGCCCGCCCGGGTCGCGGAGCGAGAACTCCAGCGCGGCCCGCAGGTTCGCCCGCTCGGCCTGCATGCGCCGGGCCCAGGTGTGCTGCTCCGGCCCGTACCAGTGACGCCGCAGCGCGCACGCCATCTCGACGTAGTGGTCGCGGTGACGGCTCCGGAGCATGCGCTCGTGATCGGCTGGAAGCTGCTCGTGGCCGAACTCCCGGATCGTCTCCAGCATCCGGAACCGGACGCCGCCGTTGTCGCCGGACTCCCGGACCAGCAGCGACTTGGCCGCCAGCCCGGTCGCGCTGTCGAGCAGCGCGTCGGGCCGGTACTCCTCGTCGGTGCACACCGCGGCCAGCGCGTCCAGGTCGAACGTTCCGGGGAACACGGTGGCCCGGCTCCACAGCGCCCGCTCCGGCGGGGTACACAGGTCGTGGCTCCAGGCGATCGTGTCCTGCAGGGTACGGTGCCGGGCCGGCCGGGTGGGGTCGCCGTGGGTCAGCAGCGCGAAACGGTCCTCGAGCCGGTCGAGCAGCTGCCGGACCGACAGCACCCGCATCCGCACCGCCGCCAGCTCGATCGCCAGCGGCATCCCGTCCAGCCGCCGGCACAGCTCCGCCGTGTCGGCCGCGGTCGGCCCGTCCAGGGTGAAACCGGGCTGCACCGCGGCCGCCCGGTCCGCGAACAGCGCGATGGCCGGGTGCGCGAGGGCAGCGGCGGCATCGGCCGGGGTGTCCGCCGGGAGCCCCAGCGGCCGGACCTCGATCACATGCTCCCCGGCTATCCCGAAGGCCTGGCGTCCCGTCACCAGCAGGTGCAGCCGCGGCGCGGCCGCCAGCAGGGCAACGGCGAACCCGGCGGCGGCCCCGAGCAGATGCTCACAGTTGTCCAGGACGAGCAGCAGGTGCCGGTGCCGCAGATGACCAGTGATCATCGGGACCGGATCGCCGGTACTGCGGTCGGCGTCGGAGATGTGCAGCGCATCGAGCACCGTCTGGGCCAGCAGGTCCGGGTCCCGCAGCGCGGCCAGCTCAACCAGGCGCACGCCGTCGGCGAAGCCGTCCCCGGCCGAGGCGGCGGCACGGTAAGCCAGCCGGGTCTTGCCCACCCCGCCCGGTCCGGTCAGGGTCACCAGCCGCCGGTCCTGCAGCGCCTGCCGGATGGTGGCGAGCTCCTCCGCCCGCCCGACGAACGTCGACAGCTCCGGCGGCAGCCCGGTGGCCGGCTGCCCGGTGAGCGGAGCCGGGCCCGGTCCGAGCCCGGGCCGCAGCAGCCGGATCCGGTCCTTGAGCACGGTCATGGAATGCTGCCAGCCGATCCGCCGGGCGATCTCCGCGGCGGTCATGTCCGGGTCGGCCGCGAGCAGCTCGAGCAGGGCCGGCTCGGCGGCGTCGGCCACTGACACGCGGGCCGGACGGCTGGCCGCGGACGGCGGGGCATCGGCTGCGAGGGCGCGCCGGACGGTGTTGCGGGAGATTCCCTTGTCCCGGGCGATCGCCTTGATCGCCTCGCCCGAGGCATGCCGCTGCCGGATGTCGAGCCAGTCGTCGAGGTGCACGGGCGCGTCACCGTCCTCGGCCCCCGGCGGCGTCGCCGGGACTTTCTGTATGTATAACATTCCGGCACGCCGGGCCGCCCGCGCCGCGAGGGGTCCGCCCGGCCCGCCGGCTGCGGGTCTGGCGTCTGGTGACGGACCCCCCGGGCCGGCCGCCGCCCTCTCCCCTGCGCCATCATGCGCCTGACCAGCGCACACGCTCCCAGCCCCGGTCGGCGGTCACGTTTCCCTCCAGGCTGCGGGTTTGCCCGCTAGGCGAGACCGGCCGGGAAGTTCACAGTGGTCTACATCACATGAAACCGGCCAGGCCGGTTTCGGCTCAACGGAGAGGCCGCGCGATGGAATTCGGATTCCTCACCCAGGGCTGGCTGCCGAAGTCGGTCAGCGACGGCGATCCCGGTGCCGAGCACCGGACCCTCATGGACGACCTGGAAGTGTGCCTGGCGGCCGAGCAGGCGGGCTTCAAGTACATCTGGATCTCCGAGCATCATTTCCTGGAGGAGTACTCGCACATCTCGTCCAACGATGTGTTCCTCGGGGCGCTGGCCGGCCTGACCAGCCGGGCGCACATCGGGTCCGGGATCTTCAACCCGCTGCCCAAGGTGCACCATCCGGCGGTGCTGGCCGAGCGGGTCGCGATGCTGGATCACCTGACCGAGGGCCGGTTCGAGTTCGGCGTCGGCCGCGGCGCCGGCAGCCACGAGGTTACCGGGTTTTACACCGACCTCACCGACATCAACGAGACGAAGAAGATCTTCGAGGAGACCGTCCCCGAGTTCGCCAAGATGTGGATGAACGACACCTATCCCGGCTTCTCCGGCACCTACTGGAACATGGCCCCGCGCAAGGTGCTGCCCAAGCCCTATGGGCCACTGCACCCGGCGATCTGGTACGCGGCCGGGAACATGAGCAGCTTCGAGATGTGCGGCCGCAAGGGCATGGGGGCGCTGGGCTTCTCCCTGGACGAGATCCCGCGCACCGAGCAGGCCATCAAGACGTACAAGAAGGCAGTGTCCGAGTGCGACCAGCCGGTCGGCGCCTGGGTGAACGACAACCTGATCGTCGCCAACGGGTTCAACTCGGTCGCCGAGGACCGCGACCAGGCCCGCCGTGACTTCCTGACCGGCGGCAACAATTACCAGATGAGCCAGGTCTTCCGGTACCACGACACCTTCCCCCGGCCCGAGGGCTTCCCGGAGTGGCCCGCGGTGATGCCCGACCTCAGCGAGGAAATGCTCGACGGGTTCCTCGGCCTGGGTGCGGCGATCGTGGGCGACCCGGACGACGTGGTCGCGCAGATCGCCCGCTGGGAGGCAACTGGCGCCGATCAGTTCCTCATGCTGCGGGGCGTCAAGGACAAGGAGCAGACCCTGCGGATGCTCCGCCTGATGGGCGAGCACGTGATACCAAAGTTCGACAAGGATCCGGTGCACCGCACGACGCGCCTGCGCGCCGCGGCCGCCGGGAACCCCGTCGACGGCTGAGGCGACCGGCTGAGGAACCATATGACCAGGTCAGGCGGGCCGGGGCTGCAGCTGGCCCCGACCACCGATCCGGGCGCCCTGCAGCGGGCGTTCGGCTGCTTTCCCAGTGGCGTGGCGGCCGTCTGCGCCGACGTCGGCGGAACCCTGACCGGCATGGCGATCAGCTCGTTCACCTCTGTCTCGCTCGACCCGCCGCTGGTGTCGGTATGCGCGGACCGTTCGTCGGCTACCTGGCCGGTGCTGCGGTCGGCGCCGCGCCTGGGAGTCAGCATCCTCGGCGACACGCACGGCGAGGTGTGCCGCCGCCTGGCGTCGCGGACCGGCGACCGTTTCGCCGGGGTGAGCGTCGAGCGCTGCGCCTCCGGCGCCGTGCTGCTGCACGGCGCCGCGGCGTGGCTCGAGGCGGCGGTGGCCACCGAGGTGCCGGCCGGTGACCACCTCGTGGTCCTGCTTCGCGTCCTGGCCCTTGCCGCCGACCCCGAGGTGCCCCCGCTGCTATTCCACACCTCGGCATTCCGCCAGGTCGGTCCCGTCGCCGAAGCCAGCTCCCGTGTCCTTCGGCGGCACGTGCGTGTGACCTAGATCACTCCGGTAGTACCGGCAGGGGCGACGGATTATCCCTCCGCGGCTGGTCTTGATGACCACACCCGACCACCGCCCAGGAGGGCAAGATGTCCGCTCACTTCAAGACCGCCGTCATCACCGGAGCCAGCCGCGGCTTCGGGCGTGCGACCGCCGCCGCGCTCGTTGCCGCGGGCACAGATGTCGTCGGCGTTGCCCGCGGCGAGCAGGATCTGGCTACCGCGCGTGCCGAGCTCGGCGAGGGATTCACGCCCGTCACCGCCGATGCTGCCGACGACGCGCTGGCGCCCGATCTGATCCGCCAGTACCGTCCCGGCCTGCTCGTCCTCAACGCGGGAGCGGTGCCCCACATGGCGCCGGTGCACGAGCAGAGCTGGGAGAGCTTCAGCCGGAATTGGCACGTCGACACGCGGCACGTGTTCACCTGGATCCGGGCGGCGCTGCGGGAACCGCTGGCGCCAGGCAGCGTCGTCGTGGCTATGTCCAGCGGGGCTGTCCTGGCCGGGTCCCCGCTCAGCGGCGGGTACGCCAGCGCCAAGGCCGCGATCCGCTATATCGGCGGGTACGCGGCGCAGGAGTCCAGCCGAGCCGGGCTGGGTATCAGGTTCATCACACTGCTGCCGCAGCTGACGCCGGCCACCGGGGTCGGATCGGTGGGGGTGACGGCATACGCCGCGCGTCAGGGCACCGACCGGGAGGTGTTCGTCGCGGGCCTGCAGCCGATCGTGACCGCGGCCGCCGTCGCGCAGGCCGTCGTCGAGATCGCCACCAATCCCGACGGCGCTGGGAATCCCGACGGCGCTGGGGAATACCTGCTCAGCGGGGCCGGGCTTCGCCCGGCCGGCTGACCCGCCCCAGGCAGTGGACCGCACGGACGAAGGGAGAAGCCGCGATGCCGCCGGATACCGAATTCGCCGTCCTCACCGAGCCGTTCCGGCCGGAGCTGCTCGCGCACTGCTACCGGATCCTCGGCTCCATCCACGACGCCGAGGACATGGTGCAGGAGACCTACCTGCGGGCGTGGCGCGGGTTCGGCCGGTTCGAGGGCCGGTCTTCGGTGCGGCGGTGGCTGTACAAGATCGCCACGATGGCCTGCCTGACGGCGCTGGACCGGAGCTCCCGCCGGCCGCTGCCATCAGGCCTGGGGGCGCCTTCGGATGATCACCGGGTCCCGGTCGCCCCCCGTGATCCGTCGGTGGCCTGGCTCCAGCCGGCCCCTGACGCCCTGTTCGGCGGCGATCCGGCGGTAGCGGTGACCGGGCGGACCGGGGTGCGGCTCGCTTTCATTGCCGCGCTGCAACTGCTGCCCGCCCGGCAGCGGGCCGTGCTGACCCTGCGGGACGTGCTGGGGTTCCGGACGGCCGAGGTCGCCCGGATACTCGACACGACGGCCGCCGCCGTGGACAGTGCGCTGCGCCGCGCCCGGGCCCGGCTGGCCCAGGCTGGGCCGGCCGAGGACGACCTGGCCGAGCCGGACGAGCGCGGCCGCCGGGAAATCGTCGACCGCTATGTCGACGCGTTCACACGGGCCGATCCGGAGGCGCTGGTCGCCCTGCTGCGGGCTGACGTGGACATGGAGATGCCGCCCATCCCGACCTGGTTCACCGGGCAGCAGGCCGTCGTCGGCTTCATCGCGAGCCGCATCATGCGCCGGGACAAGTGGCGGCTGATACCCACCCGCGCCAACACCCAGCCCGCCGTCATCGTCTACCTGCGCGCCGCCGACGGCGGGTTCGATGCCTATGGCGTGCAGGTGCTGACCCTGACCGGTGCCCGGATCGCCCGCATCACGGCCTTCAACGACCCGAGCCTGGTCCCGCTGTTCGGTTTCGCGCCCCGCCTGGAGCCGGCCGAGCGAGAGCGACGGTGAGCGTACACCCGCCCTCCGGCACTAACGGCTAGCGGCGGCGGTCAGGACCGGGCGCCGCCGGGTGCGCTGACCGCCCGGGCATGCCGGTCCCCCGGCCCGCTCCGGGCCGGGCTGGAAGGCAAGGGTGAAGTACGCGGCCGGGCCGGCCGAGGTGCGGTAGCAGCACCAGTCGGCCGACAGGGCCGCGAGCAGCGCGAGCCCCGGCCTGGCCTCCGCCGGATCCTCGGCCGGCCACGGGGTCCACGACGTGTCGCTGGCGCCGATCCGCAGGTAATCACCCGGGCAGCTGACGGACAGCGCGACGACCGGGCCGGTCCCGCCGGTGATGATGCTGGTCACCAGGTCACTGGCGAGCAGGACCACGATGTCGGCGTC
Source organism: Streptosporangiaceae bacterium (assembly GCA_049284535.1). Lineage (GTDB taxonomy): Bacteria > Actinomycetota > Actinomycetes > Streptosporangiales > Streptosporangiaceae > Palsa-504. The sequence continues at coordinate 4,894 of JBAPYC010001296.1, read as the reverse complement.
GACCGGGATCCGCCAGCCGCGGATGATCGTCCGGACCTGGCGGCGGGCCGCCCCGGCCGACGCCGGTTCCCTGGGCAGCTGGATGTGCCGCCGGCGCAGCTGGGGCGGGCAGTCTGGTGTCATGGCGTTCGTCCGTTCCCTGACCGGGTGGCTCGCGTCCCTTGCGCTGAAAATGCTGCTGCAATTTGCGGCTAAAGACATCGGTCAGCTGACCGATATCGGAACGAGCCCGGTGCGTGCCTTCGCTCAGGTGCGGGCGGCGCAGGCCCGGCGCGCACCCGTCCTGGCGGCCATCGCCGCGGTCAGGTCCCCGCCAGGCCTGGCCCGGGTCAGGAGCCGAGCAGGCCGTCCCAGGACCAGTGCGGGACCGGCAGGCCCTCAGGCACGTCGCCGGCGGACCGGTGGTAGCGGGCCATCGTGGTCGTGGTGGCCCAGGCGAAGTAGTCGTGCAGCACCTGGCTGAGCCTGCTGTCGACGGCCAGGCCGGCGTCGGCCAGGGCCTGATCGAAGCAGATGATCGCCCGCCGGTCCATCTCTTCGTGTGCCCCGTTGCCACTGTGGATCCGCACCACCGAGGTCTCGTCCCCGTAGCGGCCCGAATAGGCGGCCGGGCCGCCCAGGGCCTCTGCCCAGTAGGCCGCCAGCCTTTCGGCGTGGTCCGGGCGGTAGCCGTGGCTGAAGGCGTGGCTCACTTCCTCATCGGCCATGACCCGGGCATGCCAGGCCCGGGCCAGGCGCAGCAGGCTGTCGGCACCGCCAGCGGCTTCGTAGACCGTCTGCATAATGCGATGATGGCATGGCCGTCCCATCTTGTCGGCGCTCCATCTGCCAGTACTGGCGCAGCGCTCAGCCCGCGATGGCGTCGAGTTCGGCGATCGCATCAGCCGGCAGCTCGAGCGCGGCGCCGGCTACGTTCTCGCGCAGGTGCGCCACGGACGACGTGCCCGGGATCAGCAGCATGTTCGGTGACCGCTGCAGCAGCCAGGCCAGCGCGACGCCCATCGGGGTCGCGTCGACCTGCTTGGCGACGGAATCCAGGGTGCCCGACTGCAGCGGGGTGAAGCCGCCGAGGGGGAAGTACGGCACGTAGCCGACGCCCTGCCGCGCGGTGAGATCAACCAGACCGTCGTCGTGGCGATTGGCGACGTTGTAGAAGTTCTGCACGCAGACCACCGGCGCGATCGACTGGGCCTCGGCCAGCTGATCGGCCGTGACGGTGCTGACGCCGAGGTGCCGGATCAGGCCCTGGGCGCGGAGTCCGGCCAGCGCGCCGAACTGTTCCGCGATCGAGCCCGGCACCGCGGTGTGGCCAGCATCTCCCCCGCCGACGCGCAGGTTCACCACGTCGAGCACGTCCAGGCCCAGGTGCCGCAGGTTCTCGTGGACCTGCTCGCGCAGCTCCGCGGGGGTCCGGGCGTGCACCCAGCCGCCGTTCGCGTCGCGGCGGGCACCGACCTTGGTGACGATGTGCAGATCCTGCGGGTACGGTGCCAGCGCCTCACGGATGATGTCGTTGGTGACGTAGGGACCGTAGAAGTCAGCGGTGTCGATGTGGTTGATGCCGAGGCTGACCGCGGTCCGCAGCACCTCGATCGCGGCGTCGCGGTCCTGCGGCGGCCCGAAGACCCCGGGGCCGGCCAGCTGCATGGCGCCGTAACCGACGCGGGTCAGCTCGAGATCGCCGACGCGGTAGGTACCGCCCGGGAGGTCGTGGGTGACCATAGGTTCCTTCCTGCCTGGCCGCGGGCGTATCCCGCGAACATCGTCCACGATGCCCCTGAGCCGGCGGGAGAAACAGAGCTCCAGTCATCCTGGGACCGCCAGGACCAGGATCGGCCGGTGGGCAGCTCATAGACTGAACCTGTGAGCAGGCCAAACACACTGGGTGAGTACCTGCGGGCCCGCCGCGAGCTGGTGGACCCGGCGGACGCGGGGGTGCCTGTTGTTGGGGTCCGCCGGACGCCGGGCCTGCGCCGTGAGGAGGTCGCGACGCTCGCCGGCATCAGCGCCGACTACTACCTGCGGCTGGAACAGGGACGCGACCGCAACCCCTCGCCGCAGATCCTGGAGGCACTGGCCCGCGTGTTCCAGCTCGACGCGACCGCGACCCAGTACCTGCTGAGCCTGTCCGCGGCCCGGCCCGCGGCACCGCGGCGGCCGCGACGGGAGGCCGTGCCGGCAGGCATCAGGGAGCTGCTCGGCGTGCTGGGAGTGCCGGCCTTCGTGGAGAGCCGGATGCTGGATGTGCTCGCCGCGAACCCGCTCGCGACCGCGCTGTCGCCGAGCATGAGCCCGGGAACCAACCGGCTGCGCTCGCTGTTCCTGGACCCCGACGAGCGGGACCTGTACCCCGATTGGGAGCAGGCCATCGTCGGGATGGTGGCGTCCTTCCGCGCGTCGATCGGCACGGATGTCGAAGATCCGCGGATCGCGCAGCTCGTCGGCGAGCTGTCGCTGGCCAGCGAGCCGTTCCGGCGGCTGTGGGCCCGGCACGACGTCCGGGCGCTGGCCGGCGCGCCGGTCCGGATGCACCATCCCCAGGTCGGGCCGCTGGAGCTGCGCCGCGAGAAGCTGGCCATCGGCGACTCCGGCGGCCAGCTCCTGGTCATCTACCACGCGGAGGCCGGCTCTGAGAGCGCCAGATCGATCGCGCTGCTCGGCTCCCTCGCCGCGACCGACCAGGCTGCCGGCACGCCCGCCGAGCGCTTACCCGGTCGCCATCACCCGATTACGCCCGGCCGGCCGTTGACATCCACGCCGTCAGCTCCTAGTGTCTTAGTCAACTAAGACACTAGGAGCCTCGTTCATGATCAGCTTCCGGGTCAGCAGCCGCTCGGTGGTGCCCCCCTACCTGCAGATCGTCCAGCAGGTCCGGCAGGCGCTGCGGATGGGCGTGCTGGACGTGGGTGACCGGCTGCCGGCCGTGCGGGAGGTCGTGGCGGCCACGGCGATCAACCCCAACACCGTGCTGAAGGCCTACCGAGACCTGGAGCGCGAAGGCCTGATCGAGGCCAGGACCGGTCACGGCACGTTCGTCCGGAGCCGGCCGGCCGGGCCGCCTCCGGGCACCCACGTCCGGCTGGGCCGCAGCCTAGCCGGGTGGGTGCGCGAAGCCCGGCAGGCCGGGCTCGACGACGAATCGATTGAGGAACTGCTGCGCGTCACGCTGCGGGCGGCCGAGGAAGAAGGGATCGCATGACTCCCGCCGTAACGACCACCGGGCTGACCAAGCACTACGGCAAGGTCACCGCCCTGGCCGACTGCACCGTCAGCGTCCCCGAGGGCCGGATCTCCGCGCTGATCGGGCCGAACGGCGCGGGCAAGACCACCCTGCTGCGGCTGCTGGCGGGCCTGGCCCGGCCCACCGCAGGGCAGGTCGCCGTGAACGGCGCCACCCCGGGCCAGGATCCGGCCTTCCTGGCCGACGTTGGTTTCCTGGCCCAGGAGATCCCGCTGTACCGGAGGCTGTCAGCCACCGATCACATCCGGGCCGGCGCGCACCTGAACCCGCGCTGGGACGGCGAGTCAGTGCGGGAGCGGCTCGCGGCGCTGAAGATCCCGCTGAACCGGGCGGTAGGCAAGCTGTCCGGAGGCCAGCGGGCCCAGGTCGCGCTGGCCCTGATCCTGGCCAAGCGGCCGCGGCTGCTGCTGCTCGACGAGCCGGTCGCCGCGCTTGACCCGCTGGCCCGGCGGAATTTCCTCGGCCTCCTGGCGGACGGGGTAGCGGCCGGCGGGCTGACCGTCGTCCTGTCCTCGCACCTGGTCGCTGACCTGGAACGGGTGTGCGACCACCTCATCATGCTGTCCTCGTCCCGGGTCCAGGTGTGCGGTGACATCGAGGACGTGCTGGCCGGGCACCGGATCCTGACCGGCCCGCGCAAGGACACCTCGGCGATCGAGCGCACCCACCGGGTCGTGCAGGTCACCCGCACCCCCCGGCAGACCACGATGCTGGTCCGCCTGAACGGCCCGGTCATCGACCCGGCGCTGGCGGTCAGCGAGGTCGGCCTGGAAGAGCTCGTGCTGGCCTACATGGGCGAGGACGCTCCGCCCGCCCTAGCCCAGCTGACTTCGGTAGGAGATGAATGATGACCTGGCTCGTCTGGCGGCAGCACCGTATCCAGTTCCTGGCCGGGGCCGCCCTGCTGGCCGCGTTCGCCGTCCTGATCGCGATCACCGGGGTGCAGGTGGCGCATCAGTATCACGCGGCGCAGGCGGCGTGCGCCGCGGGCCAGCAATGCCGGCACCTGGGCGGCCTGTTCCTGGGCAGCCACGCAGTCGGCTTCCTGGTGATCTCGACGCTGGGCGCTCCGGCCCTGGTCGGGCTGTTCTGGGGCGCCCCGATGGTGGCCGCCGAGGCCGAAGCCGGCACTACCCAGTTCGCCTGGATGCAGAGCATCACCCGCCGGCGCTGGCTCTCGGTCAAGGTCGGCTGGATGCTGCTGGCCGCGGCGATCTGGGGCGGCGTGATCTCCGCCCTGGTGACCTGGTGGGAAGGGCCGAACAACGCCGAGCAGCTCGACGCGTTCGATCCCGGCCGGTTCGACATCATGGGCATCGTCCCGGTGGCCTACTCGTTGTTCGCGCTGGCCCTGGGCATCGCGGCCGGCGCGCTGCTGCGCCGCGTACTCCCGGCGATAGCCGTCACCCTGGCCGGGTTCATCGCGGTGCGCGCGGTGGTCGCGCTGTGGTTGCGCCCGCACTACATGAGCGCGGTCACCGTGTTCTACAAGGCGGGCAGCGGCTTCACCCCTCCCGGCGCCTACTGGCAGATCGCGTCGGGAGTGCTCGGCCCGGACGGCCAGCAGATCAACCAGAACACGGACGGGAGCGTCGTCGCCGGCGTCCCGGTCAGTTATCTCCCGGCGTCCTGTCGCGCGGCGGGCCAGGGCCC
>JBAPYC010001295.1:0-3195 GCA_049284535.1 Streptosporangiaceae bacterium | reverse complement strand
CGCCTGCCCCGGCTCCGGCCTCCGATGACGCGCACCGGAGTCAGGGTAGATCACTTGCCCGCTCAACTCCTGGCCGCCCAACGCCCGGCCGCCCAACGCCCGGTTGCCCAACGCCCGGTTGCCCAACGCCCGGTTGCCCAACGCCTGGTCGCCCAACGCCTGGTCGCCCAACGCCTGGTTGCTCAGTGCCCGGGAGGAGGCAGCAGGCCGCGCTCGATCGCAGTGGTGACCGCGGCGGTGCGGCCGGAGACTCCCAGCTTGCCGAACGCCCGGAGCAGGTGCGTCTTCACGGTGGCCTCGCTGATGAACAGCTCCCGGCCGATCTCGGCGTTGGTCCGGCCGCGCGCGACCCGGGCCAGGACCTCGGTCTCGCGGGCGGACAGCGACTCGCGCTGTGGCCGCCGGACGTGGCTCACCAGGCGTTCGGCCACCGAGGGGGCTAGCACCGTCTCGCCGCGTGCCGCGGCCCGGACCGCGCCGGCCAGCTCGGCCGGAGTGGCGTCCTTGAGCAGGTAGCCGGCCGCGCCCGCCTCGACCGCACGCAGGATGTCGGCGTCGGTCTCATAGGTGGTCAGGACCAGCACCCGGGCGCCCGGGTCGGCCGCGACGATCTGCTCCGTCGCGGCCACGCCATCCCCGCCGGGCATCCGCAGATCCATGAGGATGACGTCATAGCCGCCCGTTCGGCTCAAGGCGGCCGCTTCGGGTCCTGAGCTGGCCTCGCCCGCCACCTGGATGTCCGGCTCGGCCGCCAGCATGCCGCGCAGCCCGGCCCGGACCACCGGGTGGTCGTCGGTGAGCAGCACGCGGATCATCCCGGCACCTCCACCCGGACCTCGGCGCCGTCCCCGGGGGCCGAGGTGACCTCGACCGTCCCGCCGACCTGGCCGACCCGGTCGCGCATGCCGCGCAGGCCGTAACCGGCGCGGGCCGTGGCGGGATCGAACCCCTGGCCGTCGTCGGTCACGGTCAGCCGCACCCCGTCCGCGGCGTAGCAGAGCCGGACGGTTACCTGCTGGGCGGCGGCGTGCTTGCGCACGTTGGCCAGGGCTTCCTGGCAGACCCGCAGCAGCACCACCTCGGTCCCGGTGGGCAGCCCGCGGGCGGCCCCGGTGACCTCGGCGCGGGCGCCGATGCCCGCCTCGGCTCCGGTGGCCTCGGTCACCCGATGCACGGTCTCGCCCAGGGACGCGGCCTCCAGCGCAGCCGGGGTGAGCGCGCTGACCAGGGTCCGGGCCTCGGCCAGGTTCTCCCGCGCCGCGGCCAGGGCCAGGTCCACGTGGCGGCGGACCGGGTTGGCCGCATCCAGGCCGGGCTGGGCGGCCTGCAGCAGGGTCACGACGCTGGTGAACCCCTGGGCCAGGGTGTCGTGGATCTCGCCGGCCAGCCGGGACCGTTCGGCCAGCACGCCGGCCTCGTGATGGGCCGCGGCCAGCTCGGCGCGGGTCGACTCCAGCTGCTGGATCAGCATGGCCCGCTCCAGGCTCTGGTTGACCACCTTGATCATCCAGCGGCTGTACACGTAGGAGAACCCGGTCGCGAAGATCACGATGCCGAGCGCGGTCAGCGCCCCGGCCAGGCCGGGGGTTCGCCAGGCGAGCAGCGCGCCGGCGACCACGTTGAAGGCGACCACGAAGGCCATGCCCAGGCGGGGAGTGGTCACCGCGAAACACATCGGGCAGACCACGAAGGCCAGGAACCAGGTGTTGGGGTTCAGGCTCTGCGCGATGGCGAACAAGATCAGCAGGCCGGTCAGGTAGATCGCACCGAGCCGGACCGCCTCGGGGCGCCACTCCGGGTCCGGATCCTCGATGGCCGGACGGCCGACCCAGCTGTACCAGGGCACCATGGCCAGCAGCGCGGCGCCGGCGATGATCCGCCCCGAACCGCTGATCGGCCCGGCCTGCACGATGGCAACACAGGCCACCCAGGTTAGCGCGAAGAAGATCTCCCAGCGCGGCTGGTCCACCAGCCAGCCGCCATGGGGTGCTTCCGCGTTTGCCGCTGGCTCGGGCGTGCCGGTCCCGGCTGGCTTGCGCTCCGCGGGCTTGCGCGCGGTGGTCATCCGCGGTTCTGCCAGCGGAACGTTTTGACGCATAGCACCAATCCTGCCGCGATCCAGGCCACCAGCACCAGCGCGGTCCGGCCGTGCTCCCAGCTGTGCGTCGGCTCCAGCGCTGCGGCCTGGGCGGGCAGGAACACCGAGCGCATCCCCTGGGCCATCCACTTCAGCGGGAACAGTGACGCCACGTCCTGCATCCAGCCCGGGATGCTGTTAAACGGCACGTACACGCCGGAGATGAACTGGAGCACGGTGAACGGGAGCGTGATCACCGGTGTCGCGCTGGCCGCAGACCGCGGCAGGCTGCTGGCCGCGATGCCCATCAGCGCACAGGCGGCGGCGCCGAGCACGAATACCCAGGCAAACGTCCACCAGCGGGCAGGCGAGGTCGGCAGGTGCAGGTGGTAGAACAGCACCCCGACGGCCATGAGCAGGGCCGTCTCTGCGACCGTGCACACCATGACCTGAATCACCTTGCCCGCGAAGTAGGCGGTAGCCGGCATGGGGGTGCCAGCCAGCCGCTTAAGCGTGCCGTTCTGGCGTTCGATGGCCACGCCGATGCCCAGGTACTGGAAGCTGGTCGCCATGATCCCGCCGGCGATGATCCCGGCCGCGTACAGCTGGCCGACGGTCACGCCGCGGGCGGCGGCCTGGTTGCCAAAGATCGAGCCGAACAAGATGAGCAGGATCGACGGCAGCCCGAAGATGAACGCGACCGCCATCTTGTCCCGGAAGAACGACTTGACCTCAACGCCGCCGCGGGCGGCCGCGAGCCGCCATTGCGCGGGCAGCGGCGGCAGTGGTGGTGGTGGTGGTGGTGTGGCCTGGCCGCCGGATCGTACGGCTGGGGTGACAGCAGTCATGGGGTGACCTCCGCGATCAGTTCCAGGTAGGTGTCCTCGAGCGTCGGTCTGGTCACGGTGAGGCCGGGAATCTCGCCGCCGAACTGGCAGCTCAGCTCGGCGATCAGCCGGGCCGGCTCGGCGGTCTCCACGGTGGTCCGCGCTTGTGGCGACTGGGTGGGTGGCGACTGGGTGGCTGGCGGTGGTGCGGTCGCGGTGCCGGCTGGGCCGGTGATCCAGCTGACCCGCGCGGCCGCGGCGGACCGGCCGCCGAGCGACGCGGGGTCGCCC
>JBAPYC010001294.1:0-13239 GCA_049284535.1 Streptosporangiaceae bacterium | reverse complement strand
CGTTAGAGCCGATGTGCACGATGGCGCCACGGCCGGCCGCGATCATGCCGGGCAGGATGGCGCGGTCGAGCCGCACGGCCGACATCAGGCTGCCGTTCAGGTCGGCCAGCCAGTCGGCGTCGGTCATGGCCAGCACGCCGTCCGGGACGCGGGTCTGGCTGGCCGCGTTGTCGACCAGGATGTCGACGCCGCCCAGATGCGCCAGGGCGGCAGCGGCCAGGTCCCCGGGCCCGTCCGGGGTGGCGACGTCGGCGGCGATGAAGTGGCCGGGGCCGTCGTAGTCGCCGCGGGCACGGGCCGAGACGACGACCCGCGCCCCGGCGTCGCTCAGGTGACGGGCGATGGCGGCGCCAATGCCGCGAGTGCCGCCCGTCACCAGGGCTCGTCGCCCCCGCAACTCGACCACATCCGGCTCCTTCGTCGGCTGACGTTCCTGACCTGGCGGAACTCGTACCCAGGCGCTATCAGCCGCGGCCGGCGGCCCGGCGCAGGGAATCCCTGATCTCGGTGAGCCTGGCCGCCGCTGCCGGGGTCCACTCCGGCTCGTGCTCGCTGGCGCGCAGGGCATCGTCGATCTCGCTGAGCTTGGCGGTGGACACCACGCCTGCCCGCTCGATCAGGTCGTCCCGGCTCAGGGTGGTCAGCCAGGTGCACGGGGTAAAGCCGGGCCAGCGGAACCCGAACCGCAACACGCCCGCAACGGGCAGGCCTTCCGGGATGCCTACCGCCACCTCGATCCCCAGGCCGGAGATGTCGGTATCCGCTGGAGGAACGACCTGCATCACCCGGAACCCGGATGGCTCTTCTTCTGACAGCAGCACGACGGGCCGTCGCTCATCGAACGCGGCCCACCAGACCTCGCCTCGACGCATTCGTCCTCCTTGGCGCGAGATGGCACGCGGTGGCCGGAGTGCTAGTGGCCCGTCGTGGTGCCGGTCGGCGTGACCGTGGGGGTAACGGAGACGGAGGGACTCGTGGTGGGGCTCGGGCTAGTGGAGCCGCCGAAACCGGAGGGCGACGGGGAACCGGTCCCAGGCGACGCCGTGCCGGTGGCAGGGGCGGTGGTGCCGCCCGTGCCGCTGACCGACGGGGTGGGTGACGGGCTCACCGTGGCCGATGAGCTGACGGAGCCGCCCCAGGTGGTGCCGTGCCCCGCCTTGTTCTGGACCACGGCGGACAGCGGCTTGCCGGCGCCCACCTCGACCAGGGTGACCACGATGGCGCAGATGACGAACGCGACGGCGGCAAAAGAAGCGGGAAGAACCCAGCGCCGGCGCGGGCGCGGCCGGCCGTGCGCGCCGGACCGGCCAGGGCTGGCCTGGGTCGCGGTGGCATCGGTGGCGCCGGTCTCGGCACCGGCACCGAGGGCGGCACCGGCACCCAAGGCGGTGCTGGTCCGCGTGACGGTGTTCCAGCTGGCGCTGGTCCGGTCAGCGTCGGCCCGGGTTGCTTCGGCGCCCCGGGTGGCATCGGCCCGGGTGGCAGTCTCGCCGGGGTGCGAGTGGTGGCCCTTGGTACGCAGGGCCTCGGCCCGGGCGGCGGCGAGTTCGGCGGATCGGCGGATGCCCCGCTCGGCCCACCAGGAGGCTGTCCCGGAGGCCATGCTGCCGATCACCATCCCGACGATGGTGCCGGCGGTGCCGATCAGGCTGCCCAGGGTGGCGGCGAGCACGGTCCCGGTGGCGGCGGCGATGATGGCGGGCAGGTGCGAGCGGAAGTTTTCCGGCTTGGCTTGCGGTTTGGTTTCGGTCTGAGCGGTATCGCTGGTCATGATTCCTATGGAGGTCACGGCACTGGCGGGCCGGGCGGTATCCAGAGGGCTCCACGGTACCCGATGGGCCGCCGCCCGGGGACGATTCAGCCATCGCGGTCCTGAACGCGACATTCCCGCCGCATGGCCGCATCCGTCCAGGCCATCCGCGGTCAGCCTCGTCCCGCCGAGGCCGGCCCGCCGTGCCTCCGACCCCGGGCCGGACCCGGGTGACGTTAGTCACCCGGGCTTGTGCCTCCATGCGGTGGGTGAAGCCACCAGTACCGTGCCGGAACCAGCCACCTATCTAAGCCGGCTGCCTAAGCCGACTGTCCCGAGCGGGCTTGGCGCGGTGAACTGGATCTGGAGGGCGGGCTTACCCTGAAGCGTTCCGGAGACTATTCTGGCTGGCCGGATCCGGGCAGCGACCGCGCTCAGTACAGTCAAGGCGGTGCGCATGTAGGCGGCCGCATCCATGTGGGCGGATGGGACGCTGCCGGCCAGATCGGCGAAGCGGAGCGGCACGCCGGGGCTGGCCCCAGGGCCGGGGTTCTCGAATCGCACGATATCGATCGGCTGATGGCCGGCCAGCGACGCCAGTGCCAGCAGCAGGCGGGAGTCGACCTGGCCGGCCGCCAGCTGACTTCTGGCGGTGGCCGACACGGTGACCCGGGGATGGCTCAGCAGCGCGGTACCGGATCGCTCACGGTCGGCCAGATTGGCTTCGAGCGAGGTTTGGTAGGCGGCGGCATCGTGCGGTGCGACCACCCGGATGGTGATCACTCCGGTCCCGGAGCCGAAGGACGCCAGGACGGCGGGTGCCCAGGCTATGGCGAGGCTATCCCCGAACAGCGCACGCACTGCGGAGGTCTCGACGACCAGGTCTGACGGCACCGGATCCGGTGAGGTCGGCCCGAGCATGACCAGTTTGCCGGCGGGGAAGCCATGCGCCTTGAGCGCGGCGCACATCACCGCGTCACATGACACGGTCACATCCGGGCTGACCTGCCCGGTGACCCAGGCGGCAGCTTGGGCGCGGATGGCCGCCTGGGCTGCCGGCGGCCGGGAGAAATGCTTTACCGCGACGGCCAGCGACGCGATCACGACGATGGCCAGGCCCAGCGCGACCAGGCTGGCCCTGGTCCGGCGTCGCCGTCTGCCCGGCTGCGGCCGGACCGTGGGCCCAGGTTCTGCGACGGTCCCGGCCGTGAGGACTGGCGCGGGCCCGACGGCGGGCCGGGCCTCGATTTCCGGGCTCGCTTTGCCGCTGCCCGTGGACCTTGACGGGAGCACCGGCCGCAGCGGCTCGTCCGCGCGGTGCCTGGCCGTGTCCTCTTGTTCGCGGGCGGCTGTCTCCGCTCGCTCGGCCGTCACCGCTGCGCGCATGTGGTGCCGCAATTCAGGTGACAGGACAGGTACAACCGGCGAGAGCGGCCCCGCCCCGGCCGCGCCCGGGATACGCTGCGGCAGTTCCTTGCCCCGGTCGTCGCCTGCCATGCCGGTCACACCTGTGCGGGCGATCCGCGGTTAGTCCGGCGCAGACGGCAGGGAACACCACACTGGCAGCCATCCCGCCAATCCTGGGCACCGGGCCCCTGGGCCTGTACTGCGGCCAGCGCGGATGACGCTGCGACTGCCGGATTGCTGACCGGCGGCCAGCGCGTGACAGCTGGCCGATACCCAGGCATACCGGGTACCTCACCTGCCCATATAGCTAGAACCGTCACTGCATGTATGTCCCGTAGGTGTCACGTGATGCCTCCACGTGCAACTCCAGTACCGTGATCAGATCGTAATGCCCAGGCTCTTCGACAAGAGCGGGTTTGGGGGGAATTGCCCGGAAATACCTCGTCGCCGGAAGGTGGGGCGTCGGTATCGATCGCCCACTGCTTGACGCCGATCACGTGGAGCCCCGGTAGAAGATGATCTTTGGCGAGACCTCTTCTACCGGGGCTCCACGCCCTTCCCCGGGCAGCCCGGGTTCAGCGACCGTCCGGCATGAAGATTACTGAGGGTCATAGGCTAGGTTCGGGCGCAGCCAGCGTTCGGCTTCGCGGAGACTGGTGCCTTGCCTGCGGGCGTAGTCTGCGGCCTGGTCCCGGCCGATGCGGCCGACCGTGAAGTAGCGCGCACCGGGGTGGGCGAACAGCAATCCGCTGACGCTGGCGGCAGGGGTCATCGCGCAGGACTCGGTCAGCGTCATGCCCAGCGCTCCCGCGTCGAGCAGGCCGAACAGGGTTCGCTTGGGGCTGTGGTCCGGGCAGGCTGGATAGCCGAACGCCGGGCGGATCCCGCGGAAGACTTCGGCCAGCAGCTCGCCGGTGCCAGGGTTGGCGTCCGGCTCGTACCAGTCGCGCCTGGCCTGCAGGTGGGTGTACTCGGCGAAGGCCTCGGCGAGCCGGTCGGCCAGGGCCTTGACCATGATCGACTGGTAGTCGTCACGGCTGGCTTCGTAGCGGCCAGCCAACTCGGCGGCCCCGTGGATGGCGACCGCGAATCCGCCGAGATGGTCTCCCGCCGGGGCCAGGTAGTCGGCCAGGCACCGGTTGGGCCGGCCGGGTGGCTTGGCGGTCTGCTGGCGCAGCATCGGCACTCGGAGGACGGCGCGGGAGCCGGGGCTTCCCGGGTCGATCAGGATGTCATCGCCCTCGGAGTGCGCGGGCCAGAGCCCGTAGGCGCCCTGGGCGCGGAAGAGCCCGCCGGCGAGGATCTCGTCGAGCAGGGTATTGGCGTCCTCGTAGAGCTCGCGCGCCACCGGCTGGTTCAAGATCGCGGGGTACTTGCCCTTGAGCTCCCAGGCCAGGAAGAAGAACTGCCAGTCGATCAGGCCGCGCAGCGTGACCAGGTCGGGTGAGACGGCACGAAGACCGGTGAACGCCGGGACGGGCAGGGCATCGAACGGGACCCGGTCCGGGTTCGCGCGGGCCCGCTCGAGGGTCAGCAGCGGACGCCGCTGGGTGGCCTCATGCTTTTCCCGCAGCTGTTGCTGGTCCGCCTCGTTGCTGACAGCCAGCGCCTGAGCGCGGTCGTCGTCGAGCAGGTCGCCGACCACGCCGGCCACCCGGGCCGCGTCGAGCACGTGCATGGTGGTGCCGTCGTAGGCCGGGGCGATGCGCACGGCGGTGTGCTGGCGCGAGGTGGTGGCGCCGCCGATGAGCAGCGGCAGTTTCAGCCCGCGGCGCTGCATCTCGGTGGCGACGTTGACCATTTCGTCCAGCGACGGGGTGATCAGGCCGGACAGGCCCACCGCGTCGGCACCCTCGGCCACCGCGGTGTCCAGGATGTTCGCGGCGGGGACCATCACGCCGAGGTCGATGACCTGGTAGTTGTTGCAGCCGAGGACGACCCCGACGATGTTCTTGCCGATGTCGTGGACGTCACCCTTGACCGTCGCGAGCACGATCTTGCCCTGGCCGCGCTCGGCGCCGGCCTGCCCGTGGCGGCGGGCCTGTTCCTTCTCGGCTTCCATGTAGGGCTCCAGGTAGGCCACCGCGCGTTTCATCACCCGCGCGCTCTTGACCACCTGCGGGAGGAACATTTTCCCGGCGCCGAACAGGTCACCCACGATCTTCATGCCGTCCATCAGCGGCCCCTCGATCACATCCAGGGGCCGGGCGGCCTGCTGCCGTGCCTCTTCGGTGTCGGCCTCGGCGAAGTCGGTGATGCCGTGCACCAGCGCGTGCGCCAGGCGCTGCTCCACCGGCGCCTCGCGCCAGGCCAGGTCCACGACGCGGGCGGTGCCGGGGCCGCTCACCGTCTCGGCGAACGCGACGAGCCGGTCGGTAGCGTCGGCGCGCCGGTCGAAGATCACGTCCTCAACCAGCTCGAGCAGGTCGGCCGGGATGTCGGCGTAGACCGTGAGCTGGCCGGCGTTAACGATGCCCATGTCCAGCCCGGCCGTGATGGCGTGGAACAGGAACGCCGAGTGCATCGCCTCGCGGACGACGTCGTTGCCGCGGAAGGAGAACGACAGGTTGGAGATGCCGCCGCTGGTCCTGGCCCCGGGGCAGCGCTGCCTGATCAGCGGCAGCGCGTCGATGAATGCCTTGGCGTAGCCGTTGTGCTCGGCGATCCCGGTCGCGACGGCGAGCACGTTCGGGTCGAAGATGATGTCCTGCGCCGCGAACCCGGCCCGCTGGGTGAGCAGGTCGTAGGCGCGGCCGCAGATCGCCACCTTCCGCTGCGCGGTGTCGGCTTGTCCCTGCTCGTCGAACGCCATCACCACCACCCCGGCGCCGTGGGCCCGGATGTGCTTGGCCTGCTCCAGGAACGGCCCCTCGCCCTCCTTGAGGCTGATCGAGTTGACCACGCCCTTGCCCTGGATGCACTTCAGCCCGGCCGCCAGCACGCTCCACCGGGAACTGTCGATCATGACCGGGACCCGGGCCACCTCGGGCTCGGTCGCGATCAGGTTCAGGAACGTCGTCATGGCCTGCTCGCTGTCGAGCAGGTCGGCGTCCATGTTGACGTCGAGCAGGTTCGCGCCGCCGCGGACCTGCTCCAGCGCGACGGCGACGGCGCCCTGATAGTCACCCGATTCGATCAGCCGCCGGAACCGTTTCGAGCCGGTGACGTTGGTCCGTTCCCCGATCATCACGAACCCGGTGTTCGCGTCGATGCCGAACGGCTCCAGGCCGCTGAACCGGGTCCGCGGGGGGAACGCGGGCACCGGCCGGGGCGGCAGGCCGGCCACGGCGGCGGCGATCCGCGCGATGTGAGCTGGGGTCGTACCGCAGCACCCGCCGACCACGTTGACCATCCTGGCCCGGGCGAACTCGCCGAGCAGCCGCGCGGTCTCGGCCGGGTCCTGGCCGTAGCCGCCGAACGCGTCCGGCAGGCCGGCGTTGGGGTGGCACGCCGTGTACGTGCCTGCCAGCCGGGACAATTCCGCCACGTACGGGCGCATCTCCTCCGCGCCCAGCGAGCAGTTCAGCCCGGCCACCAGCGGGCCGGCCTGCTCGACCGAGGCCCAGAACGCCTCCAGCGTCTGCCCGGACAGCGTGCGGCCGCTCAGGTCGACGATCGTCGCCGAGATCCACAACGGCAGGCCAGGCGCGACATCCCGGGCGGCCGCGATCGCGGCCTTCGCGTTCAGTGTGTCGAAGATCGTCTCGATCATCAGCAGGTCCACGCCGCCCTGTGCCAGCGCCCGCACCTGCTCCGCGTACGCCGCGTAGACCTGGTCGAACGACACCGCCCGGTAGGCGGGGTCCTCCACCCGCGGGGACAGCGACAGGGTGACGTTCAGCGGGCCGACGGACCCGGCCACGAACCGGCGGCCCGGGCCGCCGACCCCGTCCGCCTCGTCCGCGGCCTGCCGGGCCAGCTGCGCACCGCGCAGGTTCATCTCGCCCACCAGGGACTGCAGGCCGTAGTCGGCCTGGCCGATGCTGGTCGCGGTGAACGTGTTCGTCGTGGTGATATCCGCGCCCGCCGCCAGATACTGACGGTGGATGTCGAGCACGACGTCCGGCCGGGTCAGGTTCAGCAGATCAGGGTCACCGGTGACGTCCTGCGGGTGATCACGCAGGACGTCACTGCGGTAGTCGGCCGCGGTCAGGCCGGCGCCCTGCAGCATCGTGCCCCACGGGCCGTCGAGCACCACGATGCGCTCGTCCAGAAGCTGCCGCAGCCGCTCCCGTGCCGTTGCCGGAGAAGTCACCACCAAGTCGCCTCCTGTGACAGGAGGCGCCCTTAGTGCACGAAACAGGCCGAGCGTGGCGGGCTCCAGCCCGTTGCAGCGCCTCTCGGCCTGCCCCCCAGGATACCGAAGACTCGCCCAGCCACGTGGCGAGATGACGGGCTCCGCCGGACCACAGCACCGGAAGCGCCGCCGGACACTGCTGGGCGCTAGGCCTGCGACAGGCCGGCGCCCTGGAGCGGGGGCAGCGCCCTGGCGCGCATCCGCTGCAGCAGCCGGGTGTCGGCGGTCCGTACCAGGGGGTGAACACCGCCGTTGCGGCCGGCCTCGGCCTGCCACCGGTCCCGCCGGGCCGTCAGCGTCGCCGGGTCGGCTAGCTCGGTGCAGTCGAAGGTGTCGGAGTTCACGTCGACGACGATCGTGTCGCCGTTCTCGATGAGCGCGATCGGGCCGCCCAGCGCGGCTTCGGGTGACACGTGGCCGATGACCAGTCCGACGGAGCCGCCGGAGAAGCGGGCGTCGGTCATCAGCGCGATCGTGATACCGCGCTGGCGGCACAGCGCGGTGATCCGGGATGTCGGGTCGAGCAGCTCGGGCATACCCGGAGCGCCGCGGGGGCCCTCGTAGCGGATCACCACCATGTCGCGGTCCGCGAACTGCTCCGGCGCGGACGCCAGCGCCTCGATCAGCGCCGCCTCGCTGTCAAAGACCCGGGCGCGCCCCGTGAACCGGCCGCCCTCCATGCCGCCCTCGACACCGGCGAGCTTGATCACGGCACCGCCGTCGGGGGCCAGGTTGCCGCGCAGCATCCGCAGGCCGCCGGTCGGCTTGAATGGCGCCTTCAGCGGGTGGATCACCTCACCGTCCGGCGCGGGCGGGGCCAGCCGGGCGACCTGCTCGGCCAGGGTCTCCCCGGTGCAGGTGACGCAGTCGCCGTCGAGGACCCCGGCGTCGAGCAGCTCACGGACGATCACCGGCAGGCCGCCGTGGGCGTCGATGTCGACCATCGAATAGCGGCCGAACGGGCGGGCATTGATCAGCACCGGCAGGGTACGGGAGACCTCGTTGAATTCCTCCTGGGTGATCACCTCGTGCCAGAAGTCGATGCCCGCGGCCCGGGCCAGCTCCGGCCCGTGCAGCACGACGTTGGTCGAACCGCCCATCGCGATGGCCACCAGCGTCGCGTTACGCAGCGCGGCCGCGGTGACGATGTCCCGGGGCCGGAGGTTGCGCTCGGTCAGCGCCTGCAGCGCGTCGAGCAGCTGGGCCGGGAACTCCTCGATCCGGCGCGGGTCCTCCGAGGCGGGACTCACCATGTGCAGAGGCTCCATGCCGCAGGTGGCGATGAACGACTGCATGGTGTTGTAGGTGAACATCCCGCCGCAGCTGCCGTGGCCGGGCGAGGCCTCCATGGCGATGCGCCGCCGCTCGTCCGGCGAATCCGCCGCCGCCTGGAAGCAGGAGATGATATCGATCGGCTCACCGGTGAGGGAATCGATGCCGGGGCGGATCGAGCCGTCGGACATGATCACCGCGGGCACGTTGTGCTCGAGAATCGCGGCCAGTGTCCCGGGCGGCGGCTTGTCGCAGGCGACCACGGCGATCACCCCGCGCACATCGCTGCCCTCCAGGTGCAGGCACACGCCGTCATTCGTGGTCTCGCGGCCGATCAGCGAGTAGCGCATCTGGGAGGTGCCGTTGCGCTGCCCGTCGGAGATGCCGCCCGCGTAGTTCGGTGCGATGACCCGGACCGGCAGGTCCGCCGCGGTCACCCGGCGGCGCAACTCCGCCTGGATCGCCTCGACCTTCGCGGGCACCCCCGCATAGCAGATGCTGTCCCCCAGATTGCCGATGACCCCCCACACCGGACAGTGGATCTTGTCCGGATCCTGGCCCTGCAGCCGCGCGGTCGCGACCGCCTGCGTGTCCTGTCCCGGTTTCCAGGCTGCCGCGTCGCTCACCGTTGACCTCGATCCGCTTTGGTAGGTAGGGCTCGATCGTAGCGAGCTACGGGAGCGAATCACGCTATCCGGCCGCCCGGCCCGCGTGAGCGAGAGGCGGTGCGGGGGAAGAAGAACCATGTCCGTTCGGCCCCAAAACACCGAACGGACGGGCAGAGCCACGAGAGGGTGATGAGGATGCGTGCCGTCGTGTTCGCCTCCGAGGGAGAGCTGACCGTCGCCGAGCGGCCCGAACCGGCGCCCGGGCCCCGCGAGGTGCTCATCGAGACCGCGGCTGTGGGCATCTGCGGCACCGACACGCACGTGCTCGACGGCGAGTTCGAGGGCACCGTGTTCCCGCTGGTCCCGGGACACGAGGCGACGGGCACGGTGGTGGCGCTCGGGCCCGGTGCGGACGGGGGCCAGAAGACGCTGGCCGTGGGCGACCACGTGGCGGTGAACCCCAGCTCGACGTGTGGCGAGTGCGATCTGTGCCTGACCGGGCGGCAGAACCTGTGCCGGGCCTGGGACGGCATGGGCGTGGTCACCGCGGACGGCGCCGCCCAGCAGCAGTTCACCGCGCCGGTGGCCAATGTGTTCAGGCTGCGGCCGGACACCGATGTGTTCGAGGCGGCGCTGATCGAGCCGCTGGCCTGCGCCATCCACGGCTGGGACGTGCTGCCGCGGCGGATAGGCGACCACGTGCTGGTCTACGGATCCGGGACGATGGGCCTGCTCATGGCCCAGCTGGCCCCCCGCGCCGGGGCGGCCTCGGTCACGATCGTCGACGTCAGCCCGGACCGTCTGGTCACCGCGGCCGAGGTCGGCATCGAGCACCGGTACACGAGCGCGAGCGACGCGGACCGCGCGGAGTGGGATGTGGTCATCGACTGCACCGGGAACATCGCCGCGATCGAGGACGGCCTGCCGCGGGTCACGGCCGGCGGGGTGTTCCAGCACTTCGGCGTGGCGCCGGCCGGCGCCACGGCGCGCTACTCGCCGTTCCGGGTGTACCGGGACGAGGTGTCGGTGGTCGGGACGATGGCCGTGCTCAACTCGTTCGGGCGGGCGGTCGCGATGTTCGAGGCGGGTGCGATCAAGGCCCGGCCGATGATCAGCCACAGTTTCACCCTCGAGGACTACGGCGAGGCGCTGCGGATGTTCCGCGCGGGCGAAGGGCGCAAGCTCCAGGTGCGGCCGAACCAGGACGCGTCGCAGGCGCTGCTGCGCTAGGCCGGCCGGTCCGGATCAACCCTGTCCCGCTCGAAAATAGGATTCGCCTGGTGACTGCGGGTGTTCCGTCCGTCATGCGGCGCGTGTGTACTCGTTGATCAGGCCGTTGAGGATGGATTTTCGACGGACGTGTTGTGCGTCGATGTCAGTCACGGCGGCGCGGATACCGTCGCGTTCGTCGTCGGGAACGTGTTGCGCGATACCTTGGTGAGGCCGGGCGGTGTTGTAGTGTGCCTGGTATTCGGTCAGGACGGCCTGCAGGTGCTGCTCACCGAGGATCAGGACGCGGTCCAGGAGCTCGCGGCGCAGGGTGCCGACCAGGCGCTCGCAGATCGCGTTCATGCGCGGCGTCTGCACAGCGGTGCGCAGGATGCTGGTACCGGCGGCCTGGAACACAGCGTCGAACGAGGCGGTGAAGTTCGATCCGCGGTCGCGAATCAGGAACTTGATGTCCTCGAACCGCTCGCCGAGGGTGAGGGAGAGGTTGCGGGCCTGCTGGGTCGTCCATTCGCCGACGGGGTTGGCAGTGACGCCGCCCAAATGCATGCGGCGGGTGCCGTGCTCGATGAACACTAGGACGTACAGTCGCTTCAGCAGCACGGTGTCCACGTGGAAGAAGTCGACGGCGAGAATTCCGGTGGCCTGGGCACGCAGGAACTGCTGCCAGGTCGGACCTGAGCGGCGCGGTGCCGGATCGATGCCCGCATTGCGCAGGATCTCCCAGACTGTGGATTGCGCGACCGTCACGCCGAGTTTGGTTATCTCGCCGTGGATCCGGCGGTATCCCCACAGCGGATTCTCCTTCGCCAGCCGGACGATGATGCGGGCGATGCTGGGTACCGTCGGCGGTCGGCCGGGCTTGCGCCGATTGCTCGTGTCGTACTTACTCGCGGCCAGCTTGCGGTGCCAGCTCAGTAGCGTCGCGGGCGTCACGGGGAAGATGCCGGACCAGCAGCTGCGGGGGATGAGCTGTGCCAGTGCAGCGAACCATAGCCGGTCGGCCGGCTCGTAACGCACCCGGCCGGCGTGGCGGCGCAGCACCGCGTTCTCGTGCCGGAGTACCAATAGCTCAGCATCCTTCGCTGAGTCGCAGCAAAACATCAGGGCAGCGAGGCTGAATAGCCGGCGGACTAGCCCGTAGATGATCTTGAGCAGCACCCGGTCAGCCAACCATAACCGCGTCGAGTCTGCTGGCGACAGCGCAGGTCAGCCGCTCAATCGAGTATTCGAGCGGGCACAGGACCCGTGTGCCCACCGGGCGAGGGCCCGCACATTTCCATCCGCATCCGGACTCAAGTAATACGCCGGGGAAGACGGCGATGATGACGCCATTCGTCGTCGAGACGAGACGGCAAGCAAACAACCGCCTTAACACCCGGCGAATAGACACTGCCGGAACCCGGCCGAGATGTCCCTTTACCGCCGCGCGTGCTACGTTAAACGATATGTGGTATCGCTGCTCCAGACCCCGGTAGCGGTCAGGCAGCGGACTCGCCGTCTTGGCCGGGTGAGTCTGCACTACTTCCTGGCGGTGGTTGTGTGAGCAGTTCTAGCGATCCTGGCATAACGGCTAGTGGCGGTTCGGCCGCCATCCCTGTACCTCGCCCGCGTGATCGCCGTGATCGGTGGCTGCGCATTGTGCCCCAGGTCCTCGTGACATCCCCGCCCGCTGGTCAGCCCGGCCACGGCAGCAAGGCGGCCCTGCGGAACCAGCCGGTCCGCATCGTGGGCGGCTGCGTCGAGGGCGGCTACACGGGCGTGTATGAGCTGATCTGCCCGGACTGCGGCGATCATCGGGACCTGGATTACTCCGAGATCTCGTATCGGCTTCAGTGGCTTCGCGGGCCGTACACGCTCGAGGCGGCCCTGGCTGTGTTTCACAAGCACCAAGGGATTCCCTGGCCGACGCCAGAGTAGAAGCTTCAGGGTCCCTGGTCAGGCAGATGCATCTGTTTCAATTTACCTGCTACGAGTTAATATCTCGGTCTACTGGGGAGTCGGGCCAATCCCGGACAGAGGAGAAGCGTATGAAAGTCAGATTCCGCCTTGCGGCCGTAATGGCCACAGCAGTGGCCTGCGCGAGCCTCGGCCTGGCGGGTGTCGGGCCCGCCAGCGCCGCCACTAACACTGTCGCGGGGTTCACCCTCGCTAACTACAGCCTAAATGGCAGCACCATCATGTGCATGACAGGTGGGAGTACTAACAGTGCCCCAGTTAGCGTCGAGCCCTGCAACGGCAGCAAATATGGTTCACAGCAGGCCTGGCATTGGCTGGATCCCTTCGGCACTGGTCGGTACGCGCCCTATTCCCAGCTTGCCAACGGCTACGGGAAGTGCCTGGGCGTGTCCGCGGGCAGCAACACCCAAGGGTCGCACCTCGTCACCTTTACATGCAAAACTGGTCACCTCGACCAGTACTGGGAAGTGCTTACGCAATATCCCTGCCCCCGGGGCACTCTAAACACCTTCTATCCAATCGACAACGACGGGTCAGGGCTGGTCATTGGGACAGATGCCGGCAGCATGAAAGACGGTACGGCCCTTATTATCTATCACTACCAGTTCAAATGTAACAACCAGGACTGGGGCGGCGCCGAAGACTAGCCGACATGTCAGCGGACGGAGCCCGCTGCTGGGAGAACCCCGGTCAATGACCGGGGTTCTCCCATCTTGATG
>JBAPYC010001293.1:0-3074 GCA_049284535.1 Streptosporangiaceae bacterium | reverse complement strand
CAGGAACCCTGGCGCAGCCCTGCGGGCGCGGGGCCGCCCGGCCCGGCCAGGTAGGTGATTGCGGCCATCAGGACCGCCGCCGCCGCGAACCCGCCCGCCACGGTGGCCAGCACCCGGAACCGGCGATACCGCAGCGCGGCGGCCAGCAGCACCAGGGCCGCCGCCGCGATCATCACCTGGACCAGGCCGGTCAGCACCTGCCCGGCCGCGGTCGCGGGCCCCACCCCGGTGACGGCTGCCGACGGCCGGAGCGGGGCAGGCAGCAGCATAGCGATCACGACCGCGGCGGCCAGCACCAAGGCCGCCGCGATCAGCCGGATCACATCGCCCGGATGCCGGTACCGCGTTGGGGCCAGGACACGGCCCCGCGGACGCGCCTTCGGCCCGCCGTCGGCCAGCAGTATCGCGGGCGAATCCGTCATGGGCAGTACCCCCAGGCCGTGGCCCCCAGGCCGGGCAGCACTGCGGCTCGGCGCCCTGCCCTAGGCACGGCCCGTGACCGATTCCACGAAGCGCAGGACTGCGCCGGTGGTGATGCCGGGCCGCTGCGACTGCGGATATTGCCCGGCCTCGGGCACCATGACGACTTGCGCGCGCAGGGCGCGGGCGATCCAGTCGCCCTCCGCCTGCGGGTCACGAAAGTCAGGATCCTGCTCGCCCATCACGACCAGGGCGGGCGCCGTGACATCAGCCAGCCGCGCCTCCGCCGGGTCATGACTAGTGCGCGTGGTGGCCGAGAACGCCTTCGCGTATCCCGGCCGGCGCAGGCTCGCCACGACTTGGTCGCGGTACTCGCCGAGACCCGCTGGCCGCCGGCCGGGTGTCAGGTGTGCCGTCGCCGCGGCGTCGAGGCTGGGATAGACCCGGACGTTGGTGATGGCTCCGCAGAAGGCGCCGAGTCCCCCGATCAGCGCGGCGACGGTGGCCAGGGCCGAGCCGCGGTTCCTGACCAGCGCGGCGATTGCCGCATATGAGACGGTCAGGCCGCCGAGCCCGAGAAGGGCCAGCGAGCCCGCGACGTAGAGCTGAGCCGGATGCCTGGCCGCGATGGGCAGCACCTTGAGGGCGGTGGCCGTGGTCGATATCACCTGATCGGTGCCCTTGGGGCTTAGCGCCTCGGCGCTTAGATAGAGCACGGCGGTGACAGGGAGGAAAATTGCTAGCATCCGCTGCCGTGTCCGTGCCGCGTTATCCATTGACTTTTCCAGTCAGCTAGGTGGCTGATTGCCTCGGCGAGTTGATGTTAGGCAGGGGCGCTCAACCGGGAGCGTATTTTGCGCAAGGTTATTCGTGGTGGACGCAGGCGAGAAATTGCTCGCCATGCAAGTGCACCTCCTGATCCTAGGAGCGGCCGGAACGGCTGCTGACGGCCATATAACTCAGGTTTGCCCGCATCAATCAGGGTTCGAAATCGTATCGGGTCCTCCTGCTTACTCCGGATATCCCGCGAACGGCCAACGATGCCGAACCGGAATGTTCCCCGGTGTACCGCATTTGAGACTGGAGCGCCGGAGCCTGCCGCCTTCGGGTTCCCAGCACCAGAACGGGTGCCTGCATGTCGTCGAATACAATGGTCACGGCATTTCGCCGTCAGCTGAGGAGGCGTCGAGCCCGTACGGGGCGACAGACCGCGGGCGGTCGTCCTGCCCGAACCAGGCGTCTCATGGGTCAATCCACTACGCCTGCGCTACCAGGGTCCGGAGCAACGCTCCCGGACGCTGCTCAAACTGCATTAAGCAGAGACCAGCACGGCTACGGGAATATCCGTCGTGTTACCTTCACGCTACATCAGGCCATACCGCACTTCAATAGACGCTGACTTATTTCGAAGTGTCTGGGCACTTAGCCTCAATCCACCGGTTATCTAGGTCCATTTTCGGGCGCGGCAACGCGAAAAGGTGCCCTCTGAACTGGGATGATGGGAGTTCTCTACGCTTCCGCCACCTGGTCCGAGAAGACACCTCGCAAGTGCGATTGTCACATAGCCCGGGCCGGACAGCTACATCTACGGCTTCGCGCTTGCAGGAGGCGAGCCTGCCGTTCGAGGCCGGGGAGCAGACAGCCGACCTGGCGCGGATGATCATGGCGCGGTTTCACCCCCGGCCAGTACCCCCACCTCGCCGAGCTGACCATCGAGCACGTACTGCAGCCCACAGGTAGCCGACACCCTTGCTCGATCCATTTAGTAGCCTGGAGATCTTGCGATTAATCCGGATTACGTGGTCGAGTTGGACACGCGCCTTATCTGGTACCCGTTCAGACCCGAATCCACGAGTAAGCCGGTGACACGGCTGCGCAAATACCGATAGGTGCCGCTCTGACCTGGGATGATGATCGCTGCGAAGTAATGATCATCTCAGCTGGAGGGGCACCTACCTGGTGAAAAGGATACGCAGCAGAGCAGGGAAACGTCAGCAGGCGCGGATCGGCGCGCCGGATCGGTCGCTGACAGCGAACGCGGGCCTGGCGGCGGTCACCGAGTTGTGTGAGCGGCTGGGCGTGATCGAGGCGCTGGATGCGGCGGTCGGCCCGGTCAAGCAGCGGGATCGCGGGTTCGGGGCCGGGGAGCTGCTGTGCGGGATCGGGGCGGCGCAGCTGGCCGGGGAGGACTTCTTGACCGGGCTGGACCGGCAGCGTGCTGATGCGGCGGGCCAGCAGCTCACGCCGGTGCCGGGCCTGGCGTCCACCACCGCGGCGGGCCTGGCCCGGCGGATCACCCCGGCGCAGTGGCAGGCGGTGGAGTCCGGGCTGGCGGTGGTGACCGGCCGGATGCTGGCGCTGCTGCCGCCGGAGCGGGTGACAGCGCTGGCCGGCGGGCCGGTGACGATCGACCTGGATGCCACCGACGTGGAGGTCTACGGCCGCAAGAAGCGCGGCGTGGCGTATAACCACCAGGGCCAGCGGGTCGGCCGGCCGCACGTGGCGGCCTGGGCCGAGACCGAGATCGTGCTGGCCGCCGACCTGGGCGACGGCACCGATGACCCGCGGGCGACCGCGCCGGATCTGCTGCGCCGCGCGCTTGCCGCCCTGCCCGCGGCGGCCCGGGCTTCAGGGCGGGTGGGGCTGCGCGCCGA
>JBAPYC010001292.1:0-12932 GCA_049284535.1 Streptosporangiaceae bacterium | reverse complement strand
ATACTGACTAGCGGTGCCGACTAGCACTGCTGACTGGTACCGCTGCGGGGATTACTCGCGGATACGGTCGAGTTGCGCGGAGGCCTTACGCTGCCGGGATTCGGCCCGGTAGGACTGCCTTCTCGCCTCGGCCAGCCGCTGGCGGGCGTCTGCCAGCTCCGCTTCCAGCTTCCGGACCGCGTCTTCGGTGTCGTGCTCGACCGAGAGGGCGCTTTCCAGGTCATGGTCGGCTTGAGCCAGCGCCCGTTCGGCCGTTTCGATCTTCTCCTGGCGGCGGCGCGCGCGGTCCTCGGCGGCATCAGCCGGCGGCGTGGACTTAGCGGTTTTCTTTGCGGGTGGCGGCGGGGCGGCGCCGGGAGCTACCGGGCCGAAGCCGGCGTACCTCTCGGCCCGGACCAGCGAGCCCAGCCGGCCGGCCACCTCGGGGTCGGCGATGGCCGCGTCGAGGGTGGCGGTCACCTCCTCGCGCAGCGCCGCGGGCGGTGAGGCCAGCCTGGCTGCCTTCAGGGCCTGCTGGGTAAGGTCGTCGACCAGCTTGGCCCGGGCGGCGGTCAGCTCGCGGATACGGGCCCCATCGGCCGAGACCGCCTGCTGCAGCTCGCCGCTCAGGTCCGCCAGCCGCCCGGTCACGTCCGGGTCCGCGCGGACCAGGTGATTGACCACCCAGGCCGAACGAGTTGGTTTTCGCAGCGCCGAGATCTTCTTCGCCACGTCGGACTCGCCCGCCTCGCGCGCTTGGGCCGCGAAGGTGGCCCGGCGGGTGGTGAAGTCCTCCGGGTCGCGTTCATACAGCTCAGAGGTGGCCTCGGCCAGCAGGTCCGTCATCTTGGCAGAATAGGCATTGTGAACGGCATCGTGCCATCGGGAGAGGGACACCTGCTGACCGCGCGCGGGAACGTGATGGCGTTCAAGGCCGTGGCCAGCCAGACCAGCGGCGACTTCTCGCTGATGGAGCGGACCGTGCCGCCCGGGGCGCGCACGCCGCCGCCGCACCGGCACACGGGCTGCTCGGAGGCGTTCTTCGTGCTGGCCGGGAGGGCCACATTCTGGATCGAGGATGCAGAACTGGCCGGCGAGGGGCTGGCCGGCGAGGGGCTGGCCGGCGAGGCCGGGGATTTCCTGCTGGTGCCGCGGGGCGTCGCGCACACGTTCGGCAACACGAGTGACGAGCCGGCCCGGCTGCTGGTGCTGCACGCCCCGGCCATGGATGCCTATTTCGAAGAACTGCACCGGCTCTGGGCTTCCGGGCAAGCCCCCACCCGGGAAGCGGAGCGGGAGCTGATGAGCAGGTACGGGATGGAGCCGGCCTGACGCGAGCCGGGCAAAATGTCGGTGGCCCGGCGTAGGGTGTGGAACTATGCCGCCTGTTGCCCCTGCCGAGGTCAGCCCGGAAACCATCGAGCAGTACCGCCGGGAGCTGACGGGCTACTGCTACCGCATGCTGGGTTCCGGGTTCGAAGCCGACGACGCCGTACAGGAGACGATGCTGCGCGCCTGGCGCGCCGCCGACAGGTTCGAGGGCCGGTCGAGCGTGCGCTCCTGGCTGTACCGGATCGCCACCAACATCTGCCTGGACATGCTGCGCGGACGGCAGCGGCGGGCGCTGCCCATTGACCTGGGGCCGGCTTCCCCGCCGGTCGAGGCCATGCTGGGCGAGTGGCACCCGGACGACATCTGGATCTCGCCGATCGCCGACGAGCGGGTACTGCCCGAGCACGGCGACCCGGCCGACATCGCGGTGGCCAGGGACACGATCCGGCTGGCCTTCGTCACCGCGCTGCAGCACCTGCCCGCCCGGCAGCGGGCCACGCTCATCATGTGCGAGGTGCTGAAGATGCCGGCCACCGAGGCGGCGGCCACCCTGGGCACCAGCGTGGCCGCGGTCAACAGCGCCTTGCAGCGGGCCCGGGCCACCCTGGCCGCGCTGCCCGAGGACCAGCGGCCGGTCACGGTCGACGCGGACCAGGGCGAGTTGCTGGCCAGGTACGTGGACGCGTTCCAGCGCTACGACATGGAACAGCTGGTCACGCTGCTGCAGGACGACGCGCTGATGACGATGCCGCCCTACGCCTTCTGGGTCCGCGGCGCCCAGGACATCGTCCGCTGGATGCTGGAGCCGACGCCGAGCGGGTGCCGGGATTCGATCATGGTTCCTGCGGGCCAGGTCAACGGCACGCTGGCCTGGGGCCAGTACAAGCCGGACCCGGCGGGGGGCCACTCGCCGTGGGGGCTGCAGGTACACGAGGTCTCCGGCGGCCGGATCAGCCGGATGACGTTCTTCCTTGACACCGCGCGGATCTTCCCGGAGTTCGGCCTGCCCGCCCATCTAGGCTAGGCCGTGTGAGCACTGACATCTCGGGAGTAGGCCAGCCGGGTTTCGTTGCGCGTTACGGGCTGGGAGATCCGGACCGGCAGGCGGCGGCCGAGGAGGTCGCGGGCCGGATCCGCGAACGAGGGCTGCGGACGATCCGGCTGGCCGTGGTGGACCAGCACGGCGTGCCGCGCGCCAAGATGCTCTCCCCCGAGGCCGCCATCGCGGCCATGTCCGACGGGCTCGACTTCTCCGGCGCCATCTACAGCCTGGACACCGGCAACCAGGTGTTCGTGCCCGCGTTCGCGAGCGGCGGCGGGCTCGGCATCGAGGAGTTCACCGGGTTTCCCGACGTGGTGGTCGTGCCCGACCCGGCCACGTTCCGGGAGCTGCCGTGGGCGGACCGCACCGGCTGGATGCTGTGCGACGTGTACTTCGGCAACGGGCAGCCGATGCCGCTGGACGGCCGCGGGCTGCTGCGCCGGATGCTGGACCTGCTGGGCGACGCCGGGTATGACTTCCTGGGCGGCCTGGAGTTCGAGTTCTACATCGTCGTGCGCCCGGATGGGGAGCTGGCGCCGGAGAACGCCGGCTTCACTCCGCAGCCGCCACGGGTCAGCGTGTTCGAGCGCGGCTACCAGTTCCTGTCCGAGGTGCGGCTGGACGGCATGGGCGGGACGCTGGAGGCGATCCGCGACGCGCTGTACGGGGTCGGGCTGCCGCCCCGGTCGATAGAGGACGAGTGGGGCCCGGGCCAGCTGGAGATCAGCTTCGCCCCGATGGAAGGGCTGGCCGCGGCCGACGCCGCCGTGCTGTTCCGTTCGGCGGTCAAGCAGGTCTGCCAGCGGCGCGGACTGCTGGCCACGTTCATGTGCCGGCCCGCCCTGCCGAACTTCTTCTCCTCCGGCTGGCACCTGCACCAGTCGCTGCTGTCCCGGCCCAGCGGCGGCAACGCGTTCGCGACCAAGTTCGGGCCGGTGTCCGAGGTCGGGCGGCACTATGTCGCGGGCCTGCTGTCGCACGCGGCGCCGATGACGGTGTTCGCCGCGCCCACCGTCAACGGCTACAAGCGGTTCCGGCCTTACTCCTTCGCCCCAGACCGGGTGTGCTGGGCGATCGAGAACCGGGGCGCGCTGGTGCGGGTGCAGGGCTCCCCCGGCGACACCAGCAGTCACGTGGAGATGCGGCTGGGCGAGCCGGCCGCCAACCCGTACTTCTATCTGGCCTCGAACATCGCGGCTGGGCTGGACGGCATCCGGCGGGGCATCGAGCCCCCGCCACCTGCCGAGGCCGACCCCTACGTCCTGGACGCGCCGCCGCTGCCGCCGTCGCTCGGCGAGGCGGTGAACATCCTCGAGGAGGATGATTTCTACCGGAAGATGTTCGGCGACACGCTGATCTCGTACCTGGTCATGATGAAGCAGTTCGAGATCGGGCGGTACCAGGACTCGCTGGCTGAGGCGCCGATGCCGGACGGCCAGGACGTCAGCGACTGGGAGATGCGCGAGTACTTCGAGTTCTTCTGAGCTGAGCCGTTTCGATGGGCTACGCCGTGCTGATGGGCTACGCCGTGCCGACCTGGTACCACGTGGACGGATCGGCCGGAACGGGCTGGAAGTCGTAGCGCAGCCGGGTCCCGGCTCCGTCCCGGGCCAG
The DNA here is from genome assembly GCA_049284535.1 of Streptosporangiaceae bacterium. Classification (GTDB taxonomy): domain Bacteria; phylum Actinomycetota; class Actinomycetes; order Streptosporangiales; family Streptosporangiaceae; genus Palsa-504. Next base: position 8,965 of record JBAPYC010001292.1, on the reverse strand, counting down.
CGCGACCAGGCTGACCGAGGTGGTGGCGTGGACCCGGCCGTCGGGAAGCTCGCGACGCACGATGATGTCGCCCGGCTGCTCCTCGGCGTCCGGGTCGCCGGCCTCGGCCAGGGGCAGCCAGTCTTTCCAGGCTTCCGCCAGGGTGGCGGCCGGATCGCCGGAAGGCCGCCGGGCGGCGAACTCCGGACCGAAGCGGACTGCTTTGTCATCGGCCGGCCTGAGCTGGTTGGCGCCGGTGGGCGGGTACATGTGGCCGGCGTTGGTGAGCAGGTGCGTGCCCGGGCCGAGCTCGGTGAGCGCGGCCTCACGCCCGTCCCAGCTGAGCAGCAGGGCCGCGTCCCCGTCAGCGCATAGCAGGTGGAACGGGTCGTAGGGAGCCAGGGAGCCGTGGGCCAGCTCGCGCAGGGCCTGGTGGCCCTCGGCGGCGGCGCGCAGCGGGAGCCCGCCGCGGCTTTCTCGGTGGTCCGGCGGGGCGAATTCACCCCGCCCGTTCAGTATGCAGGCCACTCGCGGCCAGTCCGGGTGCACGGCCAGCCAGGTGCCGCCGGCCTGCTCGTCGAGACCGCCGATGAGCGGGGAGCCCGGCCAGTGCCGGGCCGGCGGGCGCCATGGGCGGCCGGTGAACTCGTCCCGGATGCCGAGCAGGAGCAACGGCACCGGGTCGGTGGGTTCGAGGCTGAGCACGACCGTACACATCAGCCTCAGTCTTTCATGTCGGCCGCCGTGACGTCAGGGCTGGCCGTGACGTCCGGGGCGTCCGGGCTGGCCCGGACCAGCAGCAGGACGGCCAGGATGGTCAGGGCGCCGCCGGCGTACTGCTGGGGGCGCAGGGTCACGCCCAGGAAGATCGCGGCCGCTACCGCCGCCAGGGCCGGCTCGAGGGTGCTGGTGATGGCGAACTCGGTGGGCGTGATGCGCCCCAGGCTGGCCAGGGACAGGCTGAAGGCGATCGCGGTGGCGGCCACGGCCACGATTGCCACCAGCCCGGCGGTGACGGCAGGGTTGCCGGAGGGATGCCCGGTCCACGGCGGGAACCAGACCAGCATGGGAATGCTGCCGATGCTCAGGCCCCATGCGGTCGCTGCCCGGGGGGCGGTGTCGCGGGCCAGGCGTGCGGAGCCGAGCAGGTAGAACGAGTACGCCACCGCGGACACGATGGCGAAGGCGACGCCCACCTGATCGGCATGCGAGGCGCGCAGTCCCCCCTGCACCCCGGCCGCCAGCAGCCAGACTCCGGTTCCGGCCGCGGCCACCGCGGTCAGCCGCCTGGGCGTGGGCCGGACCTGGCGGCGCAGCATCTGCCATCCGGCGGTCATCGCGACGGCGCTGTACTGGACGAACGTAGCCAGCGCGACGTTGGACTTATCGATTGCCTCGAACCAGGTGAACTGGGCCCCTGTGATGCCCAGCAGCGCGACGGCGATCAGCAGGACCGAATGGTGGCGCGGCCACGCGGGCCGGAATACGGCCAGGAGCAGCAGCCCGCCGCACGCCATCCGCACCCCGACCAGCCAGCCGGGCTCGACATCATGGCGGGTGAAGAGGTCCTGCGCCGCGAGGCCGCCGATCGCCCACAGTGCGGCCGCCAGCGCGGCCAGGCCCAGGCCGGCCAGGCGTTCGGGCGCGCCAGCCGGACGTGTCGTCGTCTCCAGTCGCCTCGCTACTCCCGCCGCCCCGTCGCTCTGCCCGCCGCATTACTCCTGCCCGCCGCGCTACTCCTGCCGCCATCGGGTGCGGCCGAACATGGGACCGTACATCTGGTTCCCGTACCGGTTCACGTACCCCTGCGGGCCAGCCTGGTCGATGGCGTTGGCGTAGAAGACCGGCGCGCTGGACGGCGGCTGGAGCAGCCCGACCTGCGACCGGTCCAGGTCGCAGCGGATATAGCCGACGGTGATCATCGCCACCTTGTCCGCCCCGACGAACCGCAGGTCGTTGTGGCGGAACGTCTCCAGGAAACGGGCGGCGGACTGGTGACCCATGCTGAGCTCGCGCTGGATCTTGCGCCCGGCCCAGCCTCCGCCGCCGACCCACACCACGATGCCCTCGAAGATGTCTTGCTCTTCCACCGCTAGCACGTGCTCCAGGATGCCGAACTGCTCACCGTCCCGGGTCAGCACCGGGACACCGGGCGTGACACCCGCGTAAGAGATCTGGAACTCATCGTCCATAACCCACGACGCTACAGCTAGCTCTGATCAGGTGTAGCTCATGTCAGGTCGTTAGGTGCTTGATGAACCGGACGCGATCTTGCCCGTCGCCGTCGTATCCCGCCGCTACCGGGACGCCACCGATTTGCTTGTCGCCCAGTTCGATGCCGAATCCCATCTGCTGGTGGAACCTGACCGAACCCTGGTTCACCGGGCCCGTCACCGCGCGGACCAGGCTGGCACCCCGTTCCTGGGCGGCGGCGAAGAAGCACTGGTAGAGCTCCCGGCCCAGCCCGCGGCCACGCTCAGCCGGATGGACGCCGACGAAATGGATATACGCCTCGCCCGGGCGTGACTGTGACAGGAACCCGACCAGAAAGCCGGCCAGCTCGCCGTCGCCTTCGGCGGCAAAGCTGGTGTCGGTGAAGTGCTCGAAGAACAGGCGGGGCAGCATGTTGGCCATGTGACGGCCGTTCCACCAGCCGTCGATGACCGAGATCACGGGCTGGTAGTCCGACGGGCGGATCTGGCGGATCTGCACAGCCAGGCAGCCTACCCGCCGCTACTCAGCTGCTCGCCATGAGACCGGTACCCTCGGGGCATGGAACTCCACGTCGGATGCGCGATGTGGACGTACCCACCCTGGCAAGGCCGGTACCTCCCTCACCCGCTGTCACCCCGGGAGCGCCTCCGTGCGTACGCGACCTGGTGCAATGCCGTCGAGGGCAACACGACGTTCTACGCCACCCCCACGCTCGACACGGTGAAATCCTGGGCTGAGCAGACCAGTCCCGACTTCCGGTTCATCCTCAAGCTGCCGAAAGCAGTCACGCATGAGCGCCGCCTCGCCGATGCCGGCGAACCGCTCGGCGCCTTCCTGGCGGCGATCGAACCCCTCGGAGAACGTGCCCATGCCCTCTGGATACAGCTGCCACCGTCCTTCACTCCCGCCGACCTCGGCGCCCTCGCCGGTTTCCTGCGCGGTCTCCCGCGGGAGCACCGGTACTGCGTCGAGGTTCGGCACCGTGCGTTCTTCGAGGACCCGCGGACGGAGCAGCAGCTCGAGCGGGTTCTGGCTGACGTCGGCGCCGAATGGGTCACCTTCGACACCACCGTCTTGTTCGGCAGCTCGCCGGCGAGCGATGCCGAACGGGAGGCGTGGACCAGGAAGCCGCGCCTGCCCCGCCGGACACGGGCCCTGACGTCCCATCCCGTGGTCCGCTACATCGGCCGGGACGACGCCGCGCGCACGGTCGCGGGCTGGCAGCCCTGGCTCGATGTCGCGGCCGGCTGGCTGGGTGAGGGGCGTTCGCCGACCGTCTTCATCCACACGCCCGACAACGTGGACGCCCTGGAACTGGCACGCCGGTTCCACGAGGACGTGCGCGCCCGGGTGCCCGAGGTCAAGCCGCTCCCGGAGCCGATCCCCGCCGGGCCGCCGACGCTGTTCTGAGCCAGGATCCTTCGGGTACTGGGTCAGGATCCTTCGGCTCTGGGTCAGGATCCTTCGGCCAGGGCGGCGAGCCGGTCGAGCGATGCGCGGAGACGGTCAGCCGTGGTTGCCTGGGCCTTCGGCAAGCGCTTCTCGTCGGTGAGCTTGGTCCAGTCATAGGTGCAGGTGACCGCCGTGCGCGCTGGGCCGATCGGCTCAAGGTCCCACCGCCACAGGTGCCCCGGCGGCTCCTGCCCCACCTCGGCGGGCATCCAGGCGATCCGCCGCCCCTCCTCGAAGTCGACCACGTGATTCTCCGCGCGTCAGCATCATCGTGAACACAGCCCCCTCGCGACGGACACGCTGCCCGCCGGGCGCGTCGGCCAGGTTGTCATTGCCGTCCCAGCGTGGCTGAACGGCCGGATCCGCGATCAGCTCGAAGATCCGGTCTGCCCCGGCCAGGATGTCGCGGCTAGCGCTGACCACGCGCGACGCCTCCCGCTCATCAGTCATGCGGTCATCCAACCATCTGCCAGGAGCGGGGCAGGGCATAACGTGGTGCGGGTAGCGCAGCCGACGCGACGGCAGGAGATTTAGCGGATGCACGCAGGCCCGGTCATCATTGGCTTTGACGGCACCCCCGCCTCGGTAGCGGCGGTGCATGAGGCGGGCGCCCTGCTGGCGCCGCGCGACGCACTCGTCGTGGTCGTCTGGGAAGCCGGGAGGACCTTCGAGATGGCAACGCTGCCTGAGCGCGGGCTGGATGCGCCAGGCAACCTCGACCTTCCCGCCGCCTTCGAGGCCGAGCATGCGGCCTCCGATGCCGCACAGCAGCTAGCCGAACACGGCGCGGCGCTGGCCACCCAGGCTGGCCTGAAGGCCGAGGGCCTGGCCGTGGCCGATGAGGTGACCGTGCCGGACGCGCTCATCCGGCTGGCGCGCGAACGCGACGCGGCCGCCGTGGTGGTCGGCGGGCACCTGCACCGCGGGCTCAGCAAGCTAGTGCACGGGAGCACCCTGACCGGCCTGCTCCGCGAGGCGCCGTGCCCGGTCCTCGTGTGCGGCGGGGCGCAGACGGGTGGTTCGGCCTGATTTGTTGCGGTGCCTGATTTATTGCGGCTGACAATCAACATTCTGGGGACATCTCGCGTCCTATACACATGACGCTCCCCGTAGACCGGGCTGGCACGGGGCCACAGCCCGCTCGTTTCCGTCAGCCGGCGAGCGTCGCTGTCGATGACCTGTTCCGGGTTCACGCCGTCGGCCTGGTGCGTTTCGCGCTCATGCTGGTCGGCGACCAGGACACCGCCGAGGACGTCGTGCAGGAAGCGTTCCTCGGCTTGTACCGGGCCTGGGACCGGCTGCGGGATCCGGACGCTGTCCTCGGATACCTGCGCACGGCGGTGGTGAACGGCGCCCGTTCCGTTCACCGCAGCCGTGGCCGGGCGCGGCTGCTGCGGGTGCCGCATGACCCGCCGGTCTGGTCGGCGGAGGCGGCGGCCATGGACGGCGAAGACCGTCGTGCCGTCCTGGCCGCCATCGCCAGGCTGCCGCAGCGCCAGCGCGAGGTCCTCGCACTGAAGTACTACCTGGATCTCAGCGAGCAGGAAGTAGCGGCGATCTTGGGGGTCACCCGTGGCACAGTGGCCGCGACCGGCGCCCGTGCCCTAGCCGCTGTCTCCCGTCAGCTCCGGGAGGATCAATGACCGACCACCTGCCGGCGGATCTGGAAGACCGTGTCCGTGACGCCTATCAGGCAGCGGCCCAGACCGTGCAGCCGCAAACTCTGCGCAGGACCTGGCCCCTGCTTGCCCCCGGAGCAGTTCCGCCCTGGAGCCGGATGAACGTATTCGCGCCGATCGCGGCCGCTATAGCCGTGATCGTCGCCATCGGGCTCAGCGTGGCCCTGCCACGCCTGCTGGCTGACGACAGTTCTTCGCCGAACCCGCCTGCCGGGGGCACCAGTGCGGCCGCGGCCGGACAATACCCGCCGTTCCAGGTACTACGGACAGCAAACGACGGCAATGGCGAGACCACGCTGATGATGGTTTCGGCAGCAACCGGGCACGTGATGAGCCGACTCGCCCCTCCGCCATTCCATGACGCTCAATGGACGTCCGTGGCCGCGACCGCGGACCCAACGAGGTTTATCGTGGCCGCCGGGACCACCGCCAACGAATGGTTCGCCCCGACCCGGCTGTATACGCTGATCCTGTCGGCGCGCGGCGCGGTCGTCAGGCTGGCTCCGCTGGCCGTCCCCAGCCTGCCCGGGTCGCTCACTTCGATGGCGGCCAGCGCAGACGGGCGCACAGTCGCCTACACGATGCAGGCCATAGGGGGCGCTAACGAGGTCGGGGTGATCACCGGCGGCAGGAGGCGGCAGTGGAGTGCGTCCGGTCCAGAGATCCAGGCGGCCGGGAGCGTATCGGTGTCCAGCGACGGAGACATGATCGCGTTCACTGGCAATGGCTCACCCAAAGACGACTCGGAAATCACAGCATGGGTCCTGCCCACTGCATCCGCGCCGGGCAACATCGCTTTTAGGGCCAGGAAAGTGTATGACCGCGTGTACGTCGGCGAGCCGCCCGGCTCTGGGGAAACGGCGGTGATCAGCCCGGACGCAAGGACGCTCTACGTCAGCACGAATACAAGCTCAGCTGGCGGCAAGGCCGTCAACACGGTGACCGCGTACAGCACAGCCAGCCAGGCAGCGCCCCGGACGATAACGGCCTGGGACAACATCGCCCCAGTGACGCTCACCCTGATCGGCGGCACACCGGTCATCCTCGCCTCGTCCGCGGTGTGGTTCAACCCGAAAGGCGACCCCACCGTGTACCTGATCAACCCGGCGACCCTGACGACGACAACACTGCGGCTCCGCGGGATCCCACCCGGGGGGTACCTGCAACTCGCCTGGTGATTCAGCGCCGCCGCAGGACCACGCTGACGATCTTGCCGGGCACAATGACCAGGCGCGCCACGTCGTCCCGGGGGTAGTCCGGATGGCCACGCGCGACCTGCTCGATATCGGCTTCGGTGGCCGAGGCCGGGACGTCGATGGTGAAGCGGACCTTGCCGTTAACCTGCACCGGCAAGGTGACGGTCGCGGCGGCGGCCAGGGCGGGATCGGCCTGCGGGAATGGCTCGTAGGCCAGCGACGAGGCGTGCCCCAGCCGCTGCCACAGCTCCTCGGCCAGGTGCGGGGCCAGCGGCGCCAGCATCAAGATCATCGGCCCGGCCAGGGCGCGCGGCATGCGGGGCAGGGCCGCGGCGTGGCCAGTCAGCTCGATCAGCCGGGCGATGGCCGTGTTGAAGTGCAGCGCGGCGAAATCGTCACGGACGATCGCGATGGTCTGGTGCAGCCGCCGCGCCGTGGCGTCGTCCAGCGGCTCGTCGCTCACGACGGGATCACCCGAGGTCTCGTCGATGACCAGGCGCCAGACGCGCTGCAGGAACCGGTGCATGCCGACGATGTCGTCAATGTGCCAGGGCCGGTCGGCCTCCAGCGGCCCCATGGCCATCTCGTACAGGCGCAGGGTGTCGGCGCCGTAGGCGGCGTAGATCTCATCCGGACTCACGCCGTTCTTCAGGCTCTTGCCCATCTTCCCGGCCCGCCGGCGGACCGGCTCGCCGCCGAAGTCCCAGCCGTCACCCTGGCGGGACACCTCGGCGGCGGGCACGTACATGCCACGGGCGTCGGTGAAGGCGTCGGCCAGGATCATCCCCTGGTTGAACAGGCGGCCGAACGGTTCGGGTGTTCCGCAGATCCCGTGATCGAACAGCACCTTGTGCCAGAACCTCGCGTACAGCAGGTGCAGCACGGCGTGCTCCACCCCGCCCACGTACAGGTCGACACCGCGCGGCGTCATCCAGTACCGCTCGGCGGCCCGGCCCACCGGTGCCGTGTCGTTGAACGGATCCAGGTAGCGCAGGTAGTACCAGCACGACCCGGCCCACTGCGGCATGACGTTCAGCTCACGGCGGTAACGCCGCGGGCCGTCGCCCAGGTCCAGCGTGACCTGCGCCCAGCCGGGCGCGCGGGCCAGGGCGGGCACCGGGTCGCTGACGTCGTCCTGCGGCTGCGGCCGGAAACTGGCCAGCTCGGGCAGGGTCACCGGCAGCAGGTGGTCGGGCAGCGCAATCGGCCGGGATGGATCGGCCTCGTCGTACACGATGGGGAACGGCTCGCCCCAGTAGCGCTGCCGGGAGAACAGCCAGTCCCTCATCCGGTACGGGCCACCGCTCGGGCCGATCCAGTTCCGCTGCAGGCGCTTGACGCTCTCCGGCCAGTCGACGTCGTCCAGGTCGGCCAGCAGCCGCTCGGCGTAGGCGGTGATGTGCAGCATCCACTGCCGCATGGGCCTGCGGTGCACGGGATAGTTGCCGACCGCGCTGCGGCCGTCGGCGGTGACCTCCTCGTCGGCCAGCACCGTGCCCAGGCCCGGGCACCAGTTGACGACCTGCTCGGACAGGTAGGCCAGCCGGTAGCCGTCGACGATGTCCCGCTGCTCGCCGGCGCTCAGCTCCGGCCAGGGCCGGCCGTCCGGGGTGGCCCGCTCCCCCGCGGCGAACTGGGCGATCAGGTCGGCGACCGGCCGGGCCCGGCCCAGCGGGCCGGCCGACGGGTCGTACCAGCTGCCGAAGATCCGCAGGAAGATCCACTGCGTCCAGCGGTAGTAGGCCGGGTCGCTGGTCATGATCTCGCGCCGACGGTCGTGGGCCAGGCCCAGGCGTCTCAGCTGGCGGCGGATGACGGCCGCGTTCTGCCGGACGGTGACGGCCGGATGCTGGCCGGTGTCGATGGCGTACTGCTCGGCAGGCAGCCCGAAGGTGTCGAAGCCGAACGGATGCAGCACATTGCGGCCGTTCATTCGCTGATAGCGGCCGAAGACGTCGGTGCCGATATAACCCAGCGGATGCCCCACGTGCAGCCCGATCCCGCTCGGGTAGGGAAAGAAATCCAGCAGGTAGAACTTGGGCTGGCCGGATATCTCCGCGTGGAAGGTGCCCTCCCGTTCCCAGCGCTCCTGCCAGCGCAGTTCGATCTCGTTCGCCAGCCGTGCGTCGTACCGGAACGGCGGTCCGCCGGTTTCCATTGGTCCTCCCGCGAGTGGTTTTCCGGAAACGAAAAAGCCCCTCACGCGTGAGGGGCTGCCGCGCTGACGAAATACTGGTCAGCGCGGCCCGGCGAGAAGCAGCCTTCCGACGGCGAACATGAGACCAGGATAAGCCCCTGGCCCATGGCGTCTACTCAATTACCGGGGGCGGGCACCGGGTCTGCTGCGGGCACGGGGGCGGAGCTGTCAGGGGTGGAGGCCGCGTCCGCGGCCGGGCCCGAGGTCGCGGCGGCGGCGGGGCCGATGCGGTGGCGGGGCAGGAGGAG
>JBAPYC010001291.1:0-3793 GCA_049284535.1 Streptosporangiaceae bacterium | reverse complement strand
GTCGCGGTCCGCGGCCGCGAGCCGGATGACCTCGGCCAGCGGGTAGCCGGCGCCCGCGTCGTGCAGGGCGCGATAGCGTTCCTCGCCCAGCGCGTCGCGGGCTGCCAGCTCCGCCCGTGTGTGCTGGGCCTCCACGGTGGGGTTGAGACCGAGCCTGCTGCCGACCTGCTGCCACAGCGAGTCGGCCGCGCCGAGCAGCCAGGCCGCCCGGGGATACCGCTGCGCGGCCGCGGCCAGCCAGGCCGCCCCCTCCAGCGCGTAGCCGGTGCCCATGGTGTCGCCGATCTCCTGCTTCATGACTAGCCCGGTCCGCAGCGCCTTGGCCGAGGAGTCCAGCTTTCCCTGGAAGAACAGGCACAGCGCGGTGAGCGTGTTCAGGTAACCCTGCTGCCACCGCTCCCGGCTGCCGGGGCCGAGCCGGTCCAGCCCGGCCCGGCAGCGGGCCATTCCCTCCTCTACCCGCCCGGCCAGCGCGTGCAGGTAGCCCATCTGGTGATCCAGGGTGATCAGCACGGCCGCGTCCCCGGTCGCCTCGGCGTCGCAGTAAGCCCGCTCGCCCGCGGCGGCCGCCTCGTCGTAGCGCCCGGCGAAGCACAGCGCCATGTTGAGGTACAGGTAGGCGCGGGCGCAGGCGCGCCGGTCGCCGAGCTGCTCGGTGATCGCGATCCCCTCGGCCAGCCGCTCCAGGCCGCCGGTGACGTCTCCGGCCAGGCTGGCCAGGTAGCCGTCGTTGACCAGGGCCAGCGCGCGCTCGCGCGAAGCGGCGCCGAGCCGGGGCAGCACCTTGCCCAGCCAGTACCTGCCCTCGCCGGGATGGCTCGACAGCTGCCAGTACGCATAGAGCGAGGTAGCCAGGGCGGCGCCGTCCCGTTCCCGGCCGGGCCGTGCCAGCGCGTACTCCAGCGCCGCCCGCAGCTCGGCGTGCTCGCGGACCAGCTGCCGGTAGCGGGGCACCTGATCCTCGCCGGTGGGATTGTCCCCGAAGGCGGTGGCCATGGCCAGGTAGCGGGAGACGTGCCGGTCCCGCAGCGCGGCCAGCTCATCCGGGACCCCGGCCGGTCCCGCCTCCCCGCTCCGGCAGGCCAGCTTCTCCGCGCCGAACTCCCTGATCGTGTCGAGCAGCACATAACGCGTCTCGCCGTCGTCGACCCGGAGCACCACCGACTTGTCGATCAGCCCGATCAGGGTGGACAGGATGTCCTCCTCGGCCAGCGGCGGCCCGGTGCAGACCTGCTCGGCGCCGTCGGTGTCGAAGGAGCCCGCGAACACGGTCAGCCGCTCCCACAGCAGCTGCTCGGCGGGGGAGCACAGGTCATAGCTCCACTCGGTGGCGGCGCGCATCGTCTGGTGATGCGGCAGGGCCAGGCGGCGGCCGCCGGTGAGCAGCCGGAACCGGTCCTCCAGCCGTTCGGTCAGCTGCACCAGCGGCAGCGCGCGGAGCCGGACCGTGGCCAGCTCGATGGCCAGCGGCACCCCGTCCAGGCGCCGGCAGAGCCGGACCACGTCGGCCCGGTTGGCGTCGGTGACGGCGAAGCCGGGCACGGCCGCCGCGGCGCACCGGGCGAACAGTTCCACCGCGTCGCCCTGGCCGGCGGTAAGCGCGTCCGGGGCAGGCACCGGCAGCGGCCGGATCGAGCAGGTGTGCTCACCCGGCACGGCCAGCGGCTGCCGGCTGGTGGCGAGCACGGTGGTGCCGGTCGTCCGGAGCAGGATCTCGGCCAGCATGGCGCAGGCGTCGATCAGGTGCTCGCAGGTGTCCAGGATCAGCAGCTTGCTGCGATCACGGAGGTGATCGAGGACCAGGTCGAGCTGTGGCCGGCCCTCGGACCCGGGCAGCCCGAGGCAGTTCGCCACGGTGTCCGGCAGCAGTTCGGGGTCACGCAGCCCGGACAGCTCCACCAGGCAGGCGCCGTCGCCGAACTCGCTGGCGAGCTGGGCCGCGACGCGCTGCGCGATCCTGGTCTTGCCGACCCCGCCGGGACCGATGACGGTAACCAGCCGGGCGCTGCGCAGCAACCCGGACAGTTCGGCCAGCTCGCGTTGGCGCCCGACGAACCTGGTGACCTCGGCGGGCAGCTCTCCGGGCCGGTGCGTGGTTAAGCCTAGCGTCATGGCTACCTCGCCGCAGGTGGGGATAAAGGCACGCTACCAGGTAACCGGCCGGTAACCTCAGCGTCACGAGCAGCAGGAGAATGTCGTCTGATGGACGGTTCCCGACGTGGGCGTCCAGGCTGGTGACCAGGGCGTCCAGCAAATCCGGGCTGGGGGCCCGGCCCGGGCGCAGTGCCTCGGCGGTGATCTGCTCCAGCGGGAAGAAGCGGCCGCGCGCGTCGCGGGCCTCGGACACCCCGTCGGTGTAGAGCAGCAGCCGGTCACCCGCGCTGACCGGGACCATGCTGGCCCGGCACCACCCGTCGGCCAGGTCGAGCAGGCCCAGCGGCGGCGCGGCGTACGGCTCGACGAAGGCCGCGGCCCCGTGCCGCAGCAGCAGCGGCGGGGGATGCCCGCAGCAGACCAGTTCGGCCCATGATCCTCCGGCGCGGCTGGGGTCGCCCCCCTCGCCGGGCGCCGCGGGGTCCGGGAAGTTCGCCAGCAGCGCGGTGACAAACCGCTCCGGATGCTCCGAGCGCGCGATCATGGCGTGCAGCCGGACAGCGACGCCGGCCAGGCTCGGCTCGGTGCAGGCCAGCTCGCGCCAGGCATTCAGCACGGCCAGGCCGGTGCGGTTGGCCGGCAGGCCGGTGCCCATCACGTCACCGATCAGCAGCCGGACGCCGAACGGCGTGGCCATCACGTCGTGGATATCCCCGCCGCCGCCCTGGGTGGCGGGCAGGTGGCGGGACTCTATGTGCAGCCGACCGACGCGTGTCGAGGCCGGAATCGTCATGGCGGGCTCTCTGGGAGGGAACGCCATCGATTGTAGTCAGCCAACCACAACCTGTTGCGGCAAACCGGTGAGTTCCCGGCGTGGCTGTTTCGCGGCTACTTCGCCCCCACCTGCGCCGGCCGCTCGCGCTCAACGGCGCTACCGTCGACCACCTCCTGGAGCGCGTCCCGGCCCAGGACATCGCCGTCTCCGTGCGTGACGTCGCCCAGGGCACACCGGAAGCCGCCGCTCGCTGCGTGCTCGGCATGTACCGGGCTGCACAGCAGGGCCGCTTCGCGGGAGTCGATCCCCTGCTCGCCACTCTCCTGCGCGGCGAACCGCGCATCGTGCGCGACCTGCTCGCCCCAGGCCGCCGCCTGGTAAGCGGCGCCGCGGGCTTGCGCCCGCGATCAGGGCAGACGAAAGGCCCCTGGCTAGGTCCCCGCCGCCGCGCCATGGCGCGGGAAGCGCCGGTGCTGCCAGCGCCGGTACCGGTCCGCAAACTCCTCCTCCTGGCCCAGGCGGCGCAGCATCTGGCGGCCGTAGCCCCGCAGTGTCACCGGCAGGGCGAACCACGGCCCGTCGCCGGGCCGGCCGTCCGCGAACAGCACCGACCGCTCGGTGAGCAGCGCCAGGCCGGCCTCGATGGCCTCGTCGGACAGCTGACTGGTGGCGCACACATCCTGCGCGTCGCGCAGGGTAAACGGCCCGGCGAACACCGACAGCCGGGCCCACAGCAGCCGCTCGCCCGGAGTGCACAGCTCGTGGCTCCACCCGATCGCGGACCGCAGGCTGTGCTGCCTGGCCCCGGCCGGCCCCGGCGCGCCAGGAACCTCCTCGCCGCCCTCCAGCCGCTCCAGCAGCTCACCCAGCAATCCGCCCAGCTGATTGCCGGCCGCCGCGCCCGGCGGCTGACCCGCCGTGGCC
>JBAPYC010001290.1:0-17367 GCA_049284535.1 Streptosporangiaceae bacterium | reverse complement strand
TCCGGCCCCTCGTAGGAGGCCCAGTCCAGGTCCCCATCGGGGCGCAGCACCGGCAGCAGCACGTAGGTGCCGCGCTTGTACAACCCGAAAACCAGGCCGCGGGTATCAGGCTCGGTGCCGACCGAGTAGTAGGCCGCGACGGTGCCAGCCATCTCCAGCCTCCGGTCGGACAGCACCGCGTCGCGGATCTGCCGGGCGGCCGCGGCCCGGTTATCCGCCGGAAGGGCCGAACGGGCGGCGATCACGCGCCGGCGCAGTCCGGCCTTGCGCAGCTGGGTTTCGTGCTGGCCGACGTCCGACACGCCCCTCACCGTACCCCCGTCTGAGGTAGCGGTTGGGCCCGGTCTTGGGCAGCGGTTGGGCCCGGTCTTAGGCAGCGGCGGGAAAGAGCAGGCCCCGGAGTTCGCTAGTGTTTCCTGCATGGCTGAAACCGCCGCCACCGATGTGACCAAGGCCGTCATCCCCGCCGCCGGGCTCGGCACCAGATTCCTGCCCGCGACCAAGGCGACGCCCAAGGAAATGCTGCCCGTCGTGGACAAGCCCGCGATCCAGTATGTCGTCGAGGAGGCCGTCGCGGCCGGCCTGGACGACGTGCTGATGATCACCGGCCGGAGCAAGCGCTCCATCGAGGACCACTTCGACCGGGCGTACGAGCTGGAAGAGGCGCTGGCCGCCAAGGAGGAGACCGAGCGGCTGGCGCTGGTGCGCGAGTCCAGCGAGCTCGCCACCGTGCACTACGTTCGCCAGGGCGATCCCAAGGGGCTCGGCCACGCCGTGCTCTGCGCCGCCCAGCACGTGGGGCACGAGCCGTTCGCGGTGCTGCTCGGCGACGACCTGATCGACCCGCGCGACCCGCTGCTCGAGCGGATGATCGAGGTGCGCAAGCAATACGGCGGAAGCGTCGTGGCGCTGATGGAGGTCGACCCGGAGCAGGTCTCCCAGTACGGCTGCGCGGCCATCACGCCGACCGGGGACTCCGACGTGGTCACGGTCACCGACCTGGTGGAGAAGCCGGTGCCGGGGCAGGCGCCGAGCAACTGGATCCTGATCGGCCGGTACGTGTGCGACCCGGCGGTGTTCGGTGTGCTGCGCGAGACCCAGCCCGGCCGGGGCGGTGAGATCCAGCTCACCGACGCGCTGATGACGCTGGCCAACCAGAGCCCGGACGAGGGCGGCGGCGTGCACGGCGTGCTGTTCCACGGCCGCCGCTACGACACCGGCAACAAGCTGGACTACCTGCGCACGCTGGTGCAGTTCGCCTGCGAACGTTCGGATCTGGCCTCGGAGATCGTGCCCTGGCTGCGCAAGTACCTGGACAGCCTGCCGTGACCCACGGCGGCCACGGTCCTGGCGGGCCCAGTCATGGCGGGCACAGTCATGGCGGGCCCAGTCATGGAGGGCCCAGTCATGGAGGGCACAGTCATGGGCCGACCTCGGACATGGTCTCGGTTGAGACGCACCTGGCCGACATCCTGGCCACCGTGCGGCCGCTGATGCCGACCGAGCTCAGCCTGGCCGACGCGCATGGCCTGGTGCTGGCCGAGGACGTCGCGGCCAGCACGGACCTGCCCTCGTTCGACAACTCGGCCATGGACGGCTACGCGGTCCGGCTCGAAGATCTGGCCGACGCCAGCGAGGACCACCCGGTCACGCTGCCGGTGGTGGCCGAGGTGGCCGCGGGCGACACCGGGGCGTACGCGCTCCAGCCGGGAATCGCCATCCGGATCATGACCGGGGCCATGCTGCCGCACGGGACCGAGGCCGTGGTGCCGGTGGAGTGGACCGACGGCGGTTCGGCCCGGGTCGCGGTGCGGACCAGGCCGGAGCCGGGGAACGCCATCCGGCTGGCCGGGGGCGATGCCCAGGCCGGTGAGGTCCTGGTTAGCGCCGGCACCCGGCTGCGCCCCATGCACATCGCGGTCATCGCGGCGGCCGGCCGGGGCGCCGTGTGGGTCCGGCCCCGGCCGCGAATCGTGGTGCTGTCCACCGGCAACGAGCTGGCCGAGCCGGGCGCGCCGCTCGTCCCGGGCCGGATCTGGGACTCCAACAGCTTCATGCTGGCCGCGGCGGCTCGCGAGGCCGGCTGCCTGGCCTACCGGCAGGCCATCGTGCCGGACAACCCGGACGAGGTGCTGCCGGCCATCGAGGACCAGCTGGTCCGGGCCGACCTGCTGGTCACCACCGGCGGGGTCAGCATGGGCGGCGAGCACGACGTGGTCAAGGCGGCGCTGGCCCGGCTCGGCACTATCGCCTTCCGCAAGGTGGCCATGCAGCCCGGCATGCCGCAGGGCTTCGGCACCATCTCCCCCACCGCCGCGCCCGCGCCCGAGAACACCAGCACGCGGGCCGAGCGCCGGATGGCCCGGCGGATGCCGGACGAGCCGCACCTGGTGCTCCCGGACGAGCCGGTGCCGATCTTCAACCTGCCCGGCAACCCGGTCAGCGCCTACGTGTCCTTCCAGATGTTCGTCCGGCCGGCCATCGCCGCGCTGCAGGCCTACGACGGCCTGGACCTGGAGATGGTCAAAGCCGAGATCACCACATCCGTGCGCTCCCCCGCTGGCCGGCGCTCCTACCTGCGCGGTGTGCTGGACCGGGGCCGCGGTCTGGTCGAGCCGCTGACCGGCCAGGGCTCGCACCAGGTGGCCACGCTGGGCAAGGCCAACGCGCTGATCATCGTGCCCGAGTGGGTCGTGGCCATGGCCGAGGGTGAGACCGCGGAAGTGCTGGTCCTGCCGTGAGGTGGGCTTTAAGGCCACCCGTTCGGCCGTAATCTGGGTGCATGAGTGAGCTGACGCACGTCGACGCGGCCGGCCACGCCCGGATGGTCGACGTGTCCGGCAAGGACGTGACCGCGCGCTCGGCCGCGGCGTCCGGCCGGGTGCTGCTGTGCGCGCAGGCGGTGGCCGCCCTGCGCGCCGGGGAGGTGCCCAAGGGCGACGCGCTGGCCGTGGCCCGCATCGCTGGCATCGCCGGGGCCAAGCGGACGCCGGACCTGATCCCGCTGTGCCACCCGATCGGGCTGCACGGGGTGAGCGTCGATCTGGACGTGGCCGACTGGGGCGTGGGCATCACCGCGGTGACCCGCACCGCCGACCGGACCGGGGTGGAGATGGAGGCGCTCACCGCGGTCTCGGTGGCCGCGCTGGCCCTGATCGACATGGTCAAGGCCATCGACCCGGCCGCGGTCGTCACCGACGTGCGGGTCGACTGGAAGCAAGGCGGCAAGACGGGGCGGTGGGAACGATGAGGGCGCTCGCGTTGACGGTGTCGAACCGGGCTGCGGCGGGGGTATATGAGGACCGTTCCGGTCCGGTGCTGGCGGAGCTGCTGCGTTCGGCCGGATGTGACGTGGACGGGCCGCGGGTGGTGGCGGATGGCGAGCCGGTGGAGGCCGCGCTGCGTGATGCGCTGGATGCGGGCTACGACGTGGTCGTCACCACCGGCGGGACCGGGCTCACCCCCGGGGACCTCACGCCCGAGATGACCCGGCGGGTGCTGGAGCGGGAGATCCCCGGGATCGCCGAGGCACTGCGCGCGACCGGGGCCGCCGCCGGGGTGCCGGCCGCCATCTTGTCCCGGGGCCTGGCCGGGGTGGCGGGCCGTACCCTGATCGTCAACCTGCCCGGTTCCACGGGCGGGGTACGCGACGGCATGGCTGTGCTGGCGCCCGTGCTCGGGCACGCCGTGTCGCAGATTAATGGTGGCGATCACGTCCGGGCTGGATCCGGTGCTGAAAAGATCGCGTAGCGGCAGCAGCGATACAGGGGAATGATGAGATCGTGGGACGCATGCGAGGCTGGCCGGTCACACTGACCGAGCCCGGCCTGCTGGAGGAGCCGGTTGCGCTCCGCCCGGTGGGGGTCGGTGACGCCCGGCAGTGGCGGGAGATCCGGGTCCGGAACGCGCCATGGCTGCGGCCGTGGGAGCCGACCAACCCGGAGACGCCGCTGTACCGCTCCAGCCTCGGGCCGTACGTTGCCATGGTCCGGGCCATGCGCCGCGAGGCCCGGCAGGGCCAGGCCGTGCCGTGGGTGGTGACCTACGGCGGCGAGTTCGTCGGGCAGCTGACCATCGGGTCGATCACCTGGGGTTCGGCCCGGTCGGGGCAGGTCGGGTACTGGATCGACGAGGCCTACGCGGGCAAGAACATCATCCCGACCACGCTGGCGATGGCGGTCGATCACTGCTTCGGCGTTATCGGGCTGCACCGGCTCGAGGCGTCGATCCGGCCGGAGAATCACGCGTCCCGGCGGGTGGTGGAGAAGCTCGGGTTCCGCGAGGAGGGCGTGCGGGTCCGGCAGCTGCACATCAACGGGGCCTGGCGGGATCATGTCTGCTACGCGCTGACCGCCGAGGAGGCGCCGCAGGGGCTGATGCCGCGGTGGCGGAGCATCCTGCTGGCGTCGCGCGCAGACGCGAGCTGACCCGGGTCCGGCCCCTCTTCTAGCCGGCTTCGCGGGGTCCTTTTTGTTCTGCGCCTTGTTTGTTAGCTGGGAATATTGCGACACACCGCCGCAGGTGCTCGTTTAAAACTGCGCCAGCTATTACTTTGCGTCACGTAAGCACGCTCCGCGGCGTGCCTGCACCCAAGGCCCGTGGAACCGCCGCCGGGCCCCCCGGCGACGGTCTCGCCGGGGGTAGGACCGCCGAGGGGAGGAGCCCTGAGCAGCGCGATCTTGTATCTCGCTATCGTCGCGATCTGGGCGGGCGTGCTCATTCCCCGCTGGCTGCGCCGGGACCACTCAGTGGGCGAGCAGGTTCCCGAGACGGACGGCGTGCCGGAGGAGGAGGATTTCTCACCGGAGAATTCCTCTGCTGAGGAGGAGGCGCCGCCTGGGCCGCGACGGCGGGAGATGCTGCGGGCGCAGCCGCGTCCCGGCGTGCGGGCGGATTCACGGTCCGAGGTCCGGGCCGAGGCGCGGTCAGACGTCCGGGCGGAGGCGCGGTCTGAGGTCCGGGCGGAGGCGCGGGTTAAGGCGCGGGCCGATTTGCGGGCCGACGCGCGGCCCGATGTTAGAGCTGAGGCGCGGGATGAGGTTCCTGCTGAGCCGCGGTCGGCCGCGGACCGGGAGGCGGAGCACAAGCGGGTCGTGACGGCGCGGCGGCGGCTGCTGTGGATGCTGCTGGCGCTGACCATCGGCTCGGCCGTGCTCGCGGTGACCCAGCTGGCGGCCTGGTGGGTCATTGTCCCGCCGACCGTCATGCTCGCGTGTTACCTGCTGCTGCTGCGCGAGGGGGCCAAGGCCGACGCCGAGCGGCGGGAGCTGGAGCGGGCCCGCGAGGCGCGGCTGGCAGCCCGTTCGGCCCCGGTGACGCCTCCGGTGGTGGAGGAGCCTGTGGTCCCGCCGGTACGGGTGCCGGACGCGGAAGTCATCGAGATGCCGGCCGCGCGCGGCGAGCAGCTCTTCGACCAGTACGCGGACGCCAAGCTGCGCGCGGTGGGCGACTGAGGGCGTTCGGCTGTCTGCGGAGGGCCTGGGGCGGCCTGGTTGGGGCCCGGGTGATGGCTAGGCGGCCAGGACGCGGAGGGTCTGGGGGCCGCGGAACGAGATGTTGGGGTGGAAGGTCAGCGGCTGGTCCGAGACTAGGGTCAGGCGGGGGTAGCGGCGGGCGAGTTCGGCCACGGCGATCTGGGCTTCGAGCCGGCCGAGGTTCGCGCCCAGGCAATAGTGCAGGCCCTGGCCGAACGCCAGGTGCCGGTCAGCGTCCTGGCGGTGCAGGTCGAAGGTGTCCGGGTCGGGGAACGCCGAGGCGTCCCGGCCCGCGGCGGCCAGCCACAGGAACAGCCGGGCACCGGCTGGCAGGTCCTGGCCGGCCAGGGTCACCCGGCCTTTGGTGACCCGGCGCCAGACCGGTACCGAGGGGTCGTAGCGCAGGGTCTCCTCGACCGCGGCCGGGATCAGGGCGGGGTCGGCCGTGATCGCGGCCCAGCGGTCTGGCTGCTCCAGGAGGCGGCGGATCGTGTTGCCGATCAGGCCGGTGGTGGTCTCGTGGCCGGCGAAGGAGAGCGAGAACAGGATCGAGCCGATCTCGTCGCGGGTCAGCCGGTCCGGGGCCTCGCGGTGGATCGCGATCAGGTCGCTGGTCAGGTCGTCGCCCGGGCTGGCCGCCTTACGGTCGACCAGGTCCCGCAGGTAGCCGCGGTAGGCAGCCATGCTGGTGGCGATCTCGACCTGGTCCTCGGGCGCGGGCCGGCCCCAGCCGAGCGCGGCCCGGTAGCCGCACCAGTGCTTAAGCTGCGCGAAGTCCTGCTCGGGCACGCCCATCAGGGAGAAGACGATGTTGGCCGGGAGCGGGAAGGCCAGCGTTTCTACCAGGTCGAATTCTGGCTGGCCCGTGACGGCGTCCAGGAGGCGGACGGTGGTGGTCTCGATCCCGGGGATCATGGCGGTGACCCGCTTCATGCTGAACGCGCGGGCGGCGGGCTTGCGCAGCCGGGCGTGCTCGGGCTCGTCCAGGCTGACCATGGAGGGCTGGGGCTTGTGACCGGCGCCGAGGAGGATCTTCTGGGCCTGTTCGGTGATCGGGCCCAGCGGGGCCTGGGCCACGGCCGCGGAGTAGCTGGCCGGGTCGCGAAACACGGCCGCGATGTCGTCGTAGCGGGTCAGGACGAAGTAGCCGATGGCCGGGGCGAAGAAGATGGGCTGCTCGCGGTGCGGCAGGGCGGCCAGGATGGCGTAGGGGTCGGCGAGGTACTCGGGCGACAGCGGGTCAAAGGACTCGTCGACGGGGCAGGTCATAGCGTTCATCATGTCGCCCGGGTGGCCACGCTGTCACCAGCAGGGCCGCAGGTTTGCTAGGCTGGCTCAGGTTCTCGGGGCTGTGGCGCAGTCCGGTAGCGCACCTCGTTCGCATCGAGGGGGTCAGGGGTTCAAATCCCCTCAGCTCCACCGAGAAATTGCAGGTCAGGCTTCCCGTTCGAGTTTTCGTCCCTCGACGTGGGAGCCATTGTGGGAGCCAAGTCGTAGACTTTGGATATGGCTGGGGCTTCACGCCGTGGCTACGGCGAAGACGGTATCTACTTCGATCACCGGACCGACTGCCGGGACAGCGCTCATCACAAGACCTGTTCCGGGCGCTGGCGCGGGGTGGTCTCGCTAGGTTTCGACGCGGACGGCAAGCGGGTCCGCAGGAAAGTCAGCGGGCAGACCCGGACTGAGGTCAAGGACAAGCTCAAGGCTATGCATTCCGAGCTGGACGCCGGCGTGCGCAGTGCGGCGGGCTACACCGTCGAGAAGGCCGTGGCCGACTGGCTGGACGAGGGGCTGCCGGGGCGCGCGGCCAAGACGGTCGAGGCGAACCGGGATTCGCTGCGGCCGCTGCTTGCCGTGATAGGCGCGATCCCGCTTAAAGAGCTGACTGTGCAGGACGTGCGAACGGCGCTGAAGAAGATGTCGGCCACGCACGCGACCCGGACGCTGCAGAAGGCGCACAACTGCCTGACGCGAGCGCTGCGGCACGCGGAGGGACAGGATCTGGTCCGGCGGAACGTGTCGGCGCTGGTGGATACTCCTCGTGGGCTTGAGGGGCGCCGGTCGCAGTCGCTGACGCTTGCGGAGGCGACCGCGCTATTGGAGGCGGCGGAGTCGTCGCGGCTGCACGCGTTCATCGTGCTGTGCTTGCTGACCGGCGTCCGGTCGGAGGAGGCGCGGGCGCTGGCGTGGGAGCACGTGGACCTGGAGGCCGGGACGATCTCGGTGTGGCGGTCGGTGCGGGCGCATGGCGACACCAAGACGAACCGGTCGCGGCGGACGCTGAAGCTGCCGGAGATCGCCGTGGAGGCTCTGCGAGGACAGCGGCGGCGGCAGGCGGCGGAGCGGGCCCAGGCTGGGGAGTTGTGGCAGGAAAACGAGCTGGTGTTCACGACGTCCGTGGGCACAGGGTACGAGTCGCATAACTTGCGGCGGGATTTCCGCCGGGTGACCGCGGCGGCCGGGCTCGGGGCGCGGTGGGTGCCGAAGGAGCTGCGGACCTCGTTCGTCAGCATGATGAGCTACCAGGGCGTGCCGGTTGAGGAGATCGCGCGACTGGCGGGGCACGCTAGCTCGCGGACTACCGAGGTCATCTACCGGCGGGAACTTCGGCCGGTGATCACGACCGGGGCCGAGGTTATGGATCAGATCTTCCGGCCGAAACGAGAGCCAGAGGCTGCCCCAGTCGCTACTGGCTAGTTAGCCTGCCTGGCGTCATCGCGGGATGGTCCTGGGAATGCCTATTCGGGCCAGCGGCTCTGGGGCGTGACCACCATACCGACGCCGGGCACGGCCACCAGGTAGCCCGCTTTGGCGAGCCAGGCGTGCGCTCGGGCGGCGGTCTCGCGGGCGATGCCGAACCGTTCGGCCAGCTGGTTGCGGGATGGTACCGCGTTGCCGGGCGCCCATTGCCCGGCCCTGACCTCAGCCTCGATGACCCGCGCGACCTGGAGGTAGCGCGGGATTCCTGACAAGTCGTCAAGATCATCCGGCACACCAGTCACCCTAGTTGACCAGGTGGAATAGGTGGTCTGTGGCGTGGACTAGGTGGACCAGGTGGACTAGTCTTTTGATCGTGAGCGAAGCGATAAGTCTCCCGACCCCCGAAGCCGCTGCCCGGGTTGCCGCGTTCCTGGCCGAGCACCTGTCCTGGACGGCGTTCTGGGATAAGCGCGAGGGCGTCTGGCGTGTCTCGGAGCACGACCCGGACTCCGGGTTGTACGCCGTGAGCCGCGACGCGGACACGGTGATCCGGTACATGACCAGGAACTCGTAACAGCAGCCATGCGAGACCTCTGTCCGTGACGGGCTTCCGGGGCTCGTCATACGTGCGGGCTGTGTACGGGCTTGCCTGTGGCGGCCGTCAATCGGCGGCTTCCCAGTCGACGTCTCGATCTGCGGCGCGCTCGAGGACTTGTGCGGACGGCCGGATCTCCGGCTTCGGTGGCTGCAAGATCGCGTCCGGGGAACGTTCGGGCCATGGCGGAAACGCCGGGCCGAGGTCGCTGTAGCCGGGGTCCGGGGAGGGGATGGTCAGGCTTTGCCGGTCGGCGAGCCTCTCGGTGAACGTGCGGTGCGCGGCGGCGAGGTCTGCGATCAATTGATTTGCGTGCTCAGGCGGCTCGCCTGGGGTGGGAGTGAGTTCGGCGCGCTGGGTTTCGGCGGCCGCTTCGGGTTCTGCTGAGCGGAGCGGTGTGAAGGGCTGGCCGGGGTGACGGCGGCGCAGTTCGGCGTCGGCGGCGATGGCGAGGTGGCGCTGCGCGCGGGTAGCGAGGTCCCAGTCTTCGCGGTCGGCCATGGTCGCGGCGAAGACGGTCTCGCGCTGCCGGTAGGCCTCCTGCAGGGCCTGGTAGCTGACCGCGAACTCGTCCTGGCGGACAGCGGTGCCGTGGTCACCGCGCTGGCGGGCTGACGTGGCTTCGACGGCGGCACGCAGGCCGGCCAGGCGCGCTTCCCAGGCAGCGGCGCGGACCTGGCGGAGCTCATCTCCGACCCAGCGGGGTGCCCAGGCGGTCTCGACCGGGTAGGTGTCGCGCAGGTGCAGCAGCCTGCCGTCCGGAATCGCGCGGACATCCGGCCCGTCGACCGGGTCGAGAGCGGCGGCGGCTTCCTGCCAGGCGGCGCGCGTCTCGGGGGCAGCGGTGGCAGGTTCGGGTCCGATCGGGTCAGCGGGGTGGTCGTAGCCGGACAGTTCCCGGTACGCACCGATCGAGCTGGCCCGGTGCTGCCAGCCGAGCCGTTCCGCCGAGTCTGCGGGTACGGGTCCAAGGGCGTTGATCGCCCAGGGCAGGGCGCGCTCGGCGGCGTGCTCGCCGATCCGGTCCTTGCGGGCGTCCATCAGCACGGCGATCCCGGTGAGGAAGGCGCGGCGTTCGGGGTCGGCGACGGGCGGCACCTGGCCGGACCACGGGCCGGGCGGGAGCGGGACGAGGGAACCGAGGCGATGGCGGAGACGGGCGTCGATGACGGCGGGAATGTCGCGGGATCCGCCCAGGTCCCGTCCGGTGATCGCAGTAACGAGGATCTGGGCGGGGTCATGGCCGGCGAGCTCGGCGGCCCGCAAAGTCCGCCACAACCACTGATCCTTGTAGCCGGGTTCGGCGTGATAACCCGGCGGCAGAGCGCGCGTGAGCAGGTCACGGTAGTGCTGGTGACGGTCAGGCGTGGTCTCGGCGGTCCAGATCGCGTGCAGCACCGCCAGGTGATCAGCGTCGGACAACCCCTGGCGGCGGGCCTGGGTGGCGGACAGCTGCTGGCCGTCGTGCTCGAGGATCTGGGCAAGCACCCCGAGCGGCGTGCCCGGCGAGGCGGGCGGTGCGGCCGGGCCGGGATCACCAGTTCGTCCGGCATGGAGACGGTCGTAGCGGGTCAGCTCGGGAGCGGGCCGGGGACCGGGCACCGGGTCGGCCCGCTTCGGGGACAGCGTGAAGACGTAGGCAAGGTTGGCGACTACGCCGCGGGTCAGCGCCACGTAAGCATGCTGCCGGTCCTCGGTCCCGGTGAACACCGCCAAGCCAGTGTGCACCGTGCGGCCCTGCGCGACGTGATCGGTGACCGCGTAGCCGAGCTCGGCGTCCCGGTGGTTCGCGTACAGGAACGTGCGGGCGGTCCACTGCCGTTGCCCGGTTCGCGGGTCGGCATCCAGGGCCCGGCGCACGAGCAGGCCGCCAGGGGTGACGGCCTCGATGCGGAGCAGGTCACCGTTGGACAGCGTCCGGCCGGGCTCCCCCGCCTCGACCCGGTGGTCGTTACTGGTGGCGATGATCAGGTCACCAGTACTCGCCCGGGTTCCGTCGGCGATGCGGACCGCGGGACCACTGGAGACGATGCCCAACTGGATGAGGTCGTCGCGGATCCGGCGGGACAACTCTCTGCGCAGCGCGTGGTCCGCGGTCATCAGCAGAACATCGGGGCCGCTGGCGGTCAGCGCGACGTACGCGGCCGCGGCGGCGTCCATCATCTGCTCGGGGTCCCCGCCGACGATCCGGGCGTGCTGGTCATACTCGGCCACCACCGACGTGTCGCCGTCGCGGAGCCGCAGGCTGGCCGCCTGTTCCCAGGCGGCGCGGAACCGGACCGGCTCGGCCAGCCGCGCGTAGCCAAGCGAGGCGACGAGCAGGGACATGCCGCCGCCGTTCTCGACGGCCTGGAGCTGGCTGGTGTCCCCGGCCAGGATCACCTTCCCGCCCCGCACGGTGGCGTAGGCGATCAGGTCGGCCAGATCCGGGCCCGGCATCATCGACGCCTCATCGATCACCAGCAGCGGCGCCCGCCCCGTCTCCACCGGGCCGCGGGCGCCGCGGCGGCCCGGCAGGTGCCCCAGGAACTGCGCCGCGTTGTACGAGACCGGAACCCCGGCGGCCAGGGTGTTGCGGGCAGACTGCGACGCGGTGATCCCGACCACCTGCCCCAGCCCTGCCGCCACCCACGCCTGCCTGGCCCGGGCCAGGACGTAGGTCTTCCCAGACCCGGCCGGCGCGTTGATCACCGACACCCGCCGGCCGTCGGTCAGCACCGCCAGCGCGGCGGTCGCCTGATCCTCGCGCAACCCCGTCTGCGTGCGCGTGTAATGCGCGTGTTGCGCGCGGCCCGTGAGCGCGTCTTCGAGCCGCGCGAGGTCGGCGCCGAGCGCGTGCGCGGCCTGTACACGGGTCAGCCGCGGCGCGTCCTCGGCGCCGGCCTGCGCGAGCATGCGGCCTTCCATGGTCAGTTGCGCGCGGGTGGCATACCGGACGCCGCCATGCCGCTGGTACACGCTGCGGCCATCCACGCGCAGCAAGCTACGCGGCACCGGCGCCGGCTCGGGGGCCTCCAGGCACAGGACCGGCTCGAACTCCGACGCCAGCGCCCGATCGGCCAGGTCCTCCAGCAGCACGGCGGCCGCGGCCGGGTCCCGGCCGACGCGGGGCAGAACCCGGCCCAGGTACTTGACCACGTCCGCGCGAGTCCAGGTGCTCTTCTCCTGCTGCGCGAGCGCGACCGCCTTCTGCGCCGCGCGCGCCTCTTCGAGCTCGGCCGGAACCCGATCCGGCGCGCCTGCGTCCCGCGCGTGCGTGTCTGCGCGGCCGTGCCACACCGACGGCGCCACCGACGCCAGCGACACGCCAAGGGCGCGCGTGAGCTTGTCCGCCCAGCCTGCATGCGCCTGCTCAATATCCAGCGTGCCATGCTTAGCCGCGCGCGTTGTGAAGTTCGACGCCTGCGCGAGGTGGGAGAGTTCGCGCTGGGACGGCGCGCGGCCGTACCGCTGCTCGAACCGCGCCGCGCGGCCGCACAGATCCTTCGTGATCGACTCCCGGCGGGAGGAGAACACCCGCATCATCTCCCCGGAGATGCCTTTGATCTCGAAGCCGTAGCCGTCGTCGCGGGCGGTCCACTCCAGCCCGAACCGGGCAGTGAGCGCCTCTTCCAGGTGCTGGGAGACCAGCGCGGCGACCGCGCCGATGTGCTCGTTGTAGCCGAGCGAGTCCGGCGCCCGCCATTTCCCGTCAGTGCCGGTTTTGGCGGTGTGGGCGATCTGGGAGTGGACGTGCAGCTGCATGTCGCCGTCCCGGGAGGTGTGCTGCAGCCAGTGCGCCACCGCCAGGTCGGCCTCGTGCCACTGCCCGGTCTCCCGGCCGTTCACCCTCGTGTTGTGGGAGCCGGTGCGGGTGTACCCGGCCTCGCGCTGGAAGTACCCGAACCCGGCGTGCACGGCCTGCCAGATCATGTGGTCGGTCTCGCCGACCAGGGCGGTCCAGTACTGGTCGCCCTCCCGGTCGCCGGCCTGGCGGGCCAGCCGGGCGTTCTCGCCCAGGCTCGCGTGGAAGATCGAGATGGACTTAGACAGCGAGATCGTCAGGTCGAAGAAGAGCGGGCTCGAGCGGGCTTGCTTAGTGGCTTGGAGGCGCAGGTCGCGGCGGCGCTCGGCGGTGGCGTGCGGCTCGGCGGCCAGCAGCGCTTCGTAAACGTCGGCGGCTTTGCGGCCGCCGTTTGGGGGTCTGCCCAGCGAGGTGCCGTCGGGGGCCTGGCGCTTGCCGAACAGCAGGTCATAGGGCTCGCGCTCGACGGTCTGGCCTTGCGCGAAGCCGAGGGCCTCGGCGCCGGGGCCCCACCAGCAGCCAGGGGGTTCTCCCCCGCTCTCGCTGGCCTGGAGGTAATAGCTGGCCGCATCCTTGACCGGACCGCGGTCGACCTGCTTCCAGATGTAGTCCAGGTCGTACCCCTTGCTCAGGGTCGCGACAACCGCCACTGGCTAATCCCCGCCAGCCGGTGCCGCGGAACTGCCCACGATCGTCAGGTGGTGCATGGGTGTGCCGGGGCT
The DNA here is from genome assembly GCA_049284535.1 of Streptosporangiaceae bacterium. Classification (GTDB taxonomy): domain Bacteria; phylum Actinomycetota; class Actinomycetes; order Streptosporangiales; family Streptosporangiaceae; genus Palsa-504. Next base: position 4,089 of record JBAPYC010001290.1, on the reverse strand, counting down.
TTTGACCTTCATGACTTAAGGGTGACAAAACGGGCGATCATGATCATTTGAGGAAAAGGATGTAGGTTCTCATCTGCGATGTCGCTTTCTCGTATCGAATGTCGCTTAAATGTCGCTTGCGACGTGTTTGTGAGAATTTGGCGGCGTGGCGGCGTGCCCTGGCGCTGGGCCGGTGGCAGTATCGCGACTGTGCCTTCCGGGGATGAGCGGCGTCCCGATGGGGTCCGCGTGCGGTATCGCAGGGCTGATGGCGAGTTCGCCGAGACGACCCTGGATCGCGTGGTGCCTGCTGAGGTGGTGGCGGGCCTGCCGGTTCGCGAGTTCCGCTGGTATAAGGGCCGGCAGCATTATTCGGGCTGGTACTGGTCGGCGACGATGAACGGGCATGTGGTGTATGAGAGCCGGCTGGAACTGGCCAGGATCATGCTGGCCGACTTCGACCCTGCGGTGGCCGGGCTGGCGGCGCAGCCGTTCCAGCTGACCGGCCCGGACGGCGGCCGGGACCGGCGTCATGTCCCGGATCTGCTGCTGGCGGGCGGCGACGGCGCGGTGACGGTGGTGGATGTCAAGGCCGCGTCACGGCTGGGTGACCCGGAGGTCCGGGCGCAGTTCTCGTGGACGCGCGCGGTGGCGGCGAGCCGGGGATGGGGGTTCGAGGCCTGGTCCGGCGCGGCCAGGGAGCTGCTGGACAACGTCCGGTTCCTGGCCGGGTACCGGCGCGGCCTGGTCATCAGCGCGGGCCTGCTGCCGGCGGTGCTGGATGCCGTCCGGGGCCAGGCCACGATCGGCTCGGTTGAGCGGGCGCTGGCCGGGGCGTACCCGGTGCAGCTGGTCCGCCCGGCGGTTCTGCACCTGCTGTGGACGGGGCGGTTGCGGGCGGATCTGCGCAGGCCTCTCGGCGCGGCCACGCCGGTGCGGCTCGCCGCGGGGGCTGCGTGATGAGCGGCCAGGTGCTGTCGATCGCGCCGGGCAGCCGGCTGAGCTTCGACGGCGACGTGGTCGAGGTGGTGGCGGTCGACGGGGTGCGGGTGACGCTCCGCAACGACCGCACCCGCCAGTTCACCGCCGTGCAGATTTCCCGGCTGGCGGCCTCGGCCCGTCCGGCGGGCGGGACCCTTCGGCCCGGTGAAGACGGCGTGTCACCCGGGCTCGCGCTCGGCAGCTTGACCGGTGAGCAGCTGGATCAGCTCGCGGAGCAGGCCGGGCACGTGCGGGAGGTCCTGACTGGCTATAAGTCCGGTCATCCCGACCGGGCCGGTCCCGGCGAGCCGCGGCCGGGATACCGGGCGGGGCAGCCGCTGAAGGCCCGCTACCGGGCCAAGGCGGACGAACTCGGGATCACCAGCAGGACGGTGGAGCGGTGGGTGGCGGCCTACCGCGAATCCGGTGAGGCGGGCCTGGCCGGCGTCAGGGCGCTGCGCGGCCGGGGCACGGCGGTGGATCCCCGCTGGGATGAGGCGGTGCGGCTGGTGCTGGCCGAGATGGTCAGCGACTCGACCCCGACCCGGTCGGCGGTGCTGCGCAAGGCCGGCGCGCGGCTTGATGAGCTGCACGGCGCTGGCGCCGTGCCGCGGCCGTCGGCCGCGACCGCTTACCGGCGGCTGGCCGAGCTGGCCAGGGGCACCAACGCGGTGTCCGGCAGCGCGAAGGGCCGCCGGTCGATCGCGGACCGGCCGAAGGGGACCTACGGGCGGCTGCGGGCGATGCGGCCCGGGGAGTACGCGATCTTGGACACCCAGGATCTGGACGTGTTCGCGATGGAACCGGTCACCTGCCGGTGGGTGCGTACCCAGCTGACGGTGGTCCAGGACCTGTTCACCCGCTGCATCACCGGGCTGCGGGTCACCCCGGTATCGACCAAGGCCGTGGACGTGGCGGGCGTCCTGTTCCAGGCGATCGTGCCGCGGCCCGCCCCGCGGGACTGGCCGGAGGAGGCGTGCTGGGCTTATCACGGGGTGCCGCAGCAGCTGGTGCTCACCGGGGAGGGGCGGCTGCCCGGGGTCCCGGCGTGCCCGCCGGAAACCCTGGTCATCGATCACGGTAAGGCCTTCCTCTCGGCGCACGTGATCAGCGTGTGCACCCGGCTGGGCATCTCCATCCAGCCGGCCCAGCCGAAAAAACCGACAGATAAGCCCACTTGCGAAAGGTTTTTCAAGACCCTGCGGGAGGGCCTGATCCAGCACCTGCCCGCCTATAAGGGCCCGGACATCTACAGCCGCGGCGAGCATGTCGAAGATGCCGCGTTCTTGTTCACCCACGAGCTGGAAGACATCATCGCCGAATGGGTCGCGCTTGTTTACCACCGGTCCCGGCAAGACGGGCTGGCGGTGCCGGAATGGCCGCACCTGAAGTTGTCCCCGAACGAGATGTATGAGACCGGGGTGGCCCGGGCCGGGCTGCTGCGCGTCCCGGCCGCGCCGGAACTGGCGTATGAGTTCTTCGAGGTGCACCCGCGGACCATCCAGCATTACGGCGTGGAGGTGGGCGGGCTGCGCTATGACGGCCCGGCGCTGGATGCCTACCGCAACGCGGGGAGCCCGTACGGCGGCCGGCATGCCGGCAAGTGGCCGGTCCGGATCAATCCCGACGACGTCCGCTGGGCTTATTTCCAGGACCCGGCCGATGATTGCTGGCACCGGCTGGAGTGGGAACACGCCGCCGGGCTGGGGACGCCGTTCAGCGGCGAGGCCGCCCGCTACGCGCGGCAGCTCGCCGCCCGGGCCGGCCGCTGGCCCGATGCCGGGCAGGCGCTGGGCGAGCTGCTGGCCCGGTGGGACCAGGGCATGGTCACCGGGCGGCGGGAACGCCGGATGGCGATCCGGCTGGCCGCCGAGCGGGCCGCCCTGCCAGACCCGGCGGACATGCAGGCGGCAGCGCAGGTCGCCGGCCTGCCTGATATCGCCGCCCACGGCACGCAGCCGCCCGCCGAAGCCGCGCTGCACGCCGCCGCGGACGTGACCGGTGATGATGAAGACCCTGAGGAGATCTTCGATGATCCCGCCGGCGGCGACTTCTACGCCGACGCGTTCGAGATCCTGGAATGAGCGGTTCGCTTTACAGCCTGTCGCGCAAGGAAGGCTGGCGCCGCTATGTCGAGGCGCCCGCGCGGGAGCGGCCCGGGCAGCTGACGCCGGGGCAGCTGAGACGGCTGGGCGACACGGCCCGGGAACAGTACGACGAGGCCCGGCACGACTGGCATGCCAATTTCGGGATCTTGCGGACCCCTCAGCTGGCCGCCGTGCACGGCGAGCTTGAGGTCATCGTGGCGGCCGGGCGGTGCGACCCGGACCGGGTGCGCGGCGCCGCGGTGATCGACGCGCTGCCCGGCCTGGGCAAGACGACCGCCGTGAACAGCTTCGCCCGCGGGTTCGACCGCGACCAGATCCGCCGTCACGGGCCGCAGACCGGCCAGGGCCACGAGCGTATCCCGGTGTTCCGGGTCGGGCTGACCTCCAACACCACGCTGCGCACGCTGAACCGGATGATCTGCCAGTTCTACGGCCATCCCGGCGCCGGCCGGGCCAGCGCCGCCCAGCTGGCCAGCCAGGCGGTGGACTGCGTTTTGTCGTGCGAGTCCGGGGTCGGGATCATCGATGACCTTCATTTCATCGACCCGCGCCGCAAAGATGGCCTGGACGTGTCCAACCATCTGAAGTGGCTGGCCAACGAGCTGCCGGTGACGTTCCTTTACGCCGGGGTCGGGCTGGCCGGGCGGGGCCTGTTCGCCGAGGGCCTGACCGGGGCGAACGCGGCGCTGGCCCAGACGGGCCGGCGGTGGACCCGGCTGGAGCTGCCGCCGTTTGAGATCGTCTCGGAGCAGGGCCGCCGCGACTGGCAGGGCCTGCTCAAGGCCACCGAGCGGCAGCTCGTCCTGGCCCGCGCCCGGCCCGGGATGCTGACCAGCCTCGCCGATTACCTGTTCGAGCGGACCACCGGGCATATCGGCTCGTTCATCACGCTGATCACCCGCGGCTGCGTCACCGCGATCCGGTTCGGGCAGGAGGACCTGACCGCCGCGCTGCTGGACCGGGTCCGGATCGATGAGGCCTCCGAGCAGGCCCGCCGCCAGCTCGCCGCCGCGTTCACCGC
>JBAPYC010001289.1:0-2840 GCA_049284535.1 Streptosporangiaceae bacterium | reverse complement strand
GGACCGGCCCGGCCAGCAGGCAAAGTGACACCCGAGCCGCCACTATCCGCCGGACGGATGGGGATCACATGCCGACCATTTCCCGCTGGCCCAGCGACACCAGCGAGCCGCTCGACCAGGTCACGGTGGGTGACCTGCTGCGGCGGGTGGCGCGACAGGTCCCGGACCGGACCGCTCTGGTCGACGGCCAGCCGGACGCCGCCAACTCCCCGGACAGCCAGCCCCGGCGCCGGTGGAGCTACGCCGAGCTGCTCGGCATCGCCGGGGACGTGGCCGCGGCCCTGCTGGCCAGGTTCGGGCCCGGCGAGCGGGTAGCGGTATGGGAGGCCAACCGGCCGGAGTGGGTCATGCTGCAGATGGGGGCGGCGCTGGCCGGGATCGTCCTCGTCACGGTCAACCCGCAGTACCGGTCGGCGGAGCTGCGGTATGCGCTCGAGCAGTCCGGCGTGGCCGGCCTGGTCCACGGCACCAGTCACCGTGGCGTCCCGATGGCCGAGGTGGTCAGCGAGCTCCGGCCGCACCTGCCGGCCCTGCGCGAGGCCATCTGCTTTGAGGACTGGGCCGGGTTCGCGGCCAGCGGGAAACCGGGGACGCGGCTGCCGGAGCTGGACCCGGCCGACCCGGTGATGATCATCTACACCTCCGGCACGACCGGGTTCGCCAAGGGCGCCCTGCTGCATCACCTGGGCGTGGTCAATGCGGCCGGGCTGTCCGCCCGCCGGGCCGGCTTCCAGGACGGGGACTGCTGGATCAACCCGATCCCGTTGTTCCACACCGGCGGCGGCGTGCTGGCTTCGATCGGCAGCCTGGCCCAGCGCGGCACCCACGTGGTCGTGCCGCGGTTCGAGCCCGGCCTGGTGCTGGACCTCATCGAGGCCGAGCACGGCAGCATGGTCCTCACCGTGCCGACGATCTTGCTCGCCATGCTGGACCAGCACGACCAGGCCCCACGGGACGTCGCGTCCCTGCGCACGGTCATGTCCGGCGGCGCCAAGGTGCCGGACGCCCTGGTCCGCCGGACCACGGCCACGTTCGGCTGCGAGTTCTCGATCCTGTTCGGCCAGGCCGAGCTGCATGGCGTCCTCACCCAGACCAGGACCTCGGACAGCCCGGAGGACCAGGCCGGGACGCTGGGCCAGCCGATGCCGCACGTCGAGGTGAAGATCGCTGACCTGGCCACCGGCGAGCCGGTGGCCATCGGGGCCGAGGGAGAAATCTGCGCCCGGGGCTACCAGAACATGATCGGCTACTACGACATGCCCGAGGCCACCGCGGCCACCATCGACCCGGACGGGTGGCTGCACACCGGCGACGCGGGCACCATGGACGACCGCGGCTACCTGCGCATCGCCGGCCGGCTGAAGGACATCATCATCCGCGGCGGGGAGAACATCCACGCGCTGGAGATCGAGCAGCTGCTGGCCGACCACCCGGACGTGCTGGAGGTGGCGGTCATCGGCGTCCCCGACCCGGTCTGGGGCGAGCAGGTGGCCGCGGTGATCCGCCCGGCCGAGCCCGGGGCGCCGCCGGCGGCGGAAGACCTGGCCGCGTTCTGCCGGACCCGGGCGGCCCAGTTCAAGACGCCCCGGCGGTGGTTCTTCGTCGAGGAGTTCCCCATGACGCCGTCCGGCAAGATCCGGAAGTTCGAGTTGCGGGAGCGCTACGCGGCCGACCCGGACCCAGCCAGGCGGGAGGAGAGCCGATGACCGAGACGGTCCGTTACGAGGCGGCCGGGCCGGTCGCCACGATCACGCTGAACCGGCCGGACCGGCTCAACGCGATGACCACCGAGCTGATCGAGGGCGTGCTGGACCGGCTGGAGCAGGCGGCCACCGACGAGACCGTCCGGGTGGTCGTCCTGACCGGAGCCGGGCGCGGCTTCTGTGCCGGCGGCGACCTCGGCCAGACCGGCCTGTTCGCCGACGGCCGTCAGGAGCAGGACGCGGTGGCCGAGCTGCGGCGGCTGCACCAGACCACCGTCTTGCTGCACGAGATGCCCAAGCCGACGATCGCCGCGGTCAACGGGCCGTGCGCCGGCGCGGGGCTGTCCTGGGCGTGCGCCTGCGACCTGCGGATCGCCGCCGAGTCGGCGGTGTTCCGGACCGCCTTCCTCGGTGCCGGACTGACCGGGGATTTCGGCGGCACCTGGTCGCTGACCAGATGCGTCGGCGCGACACGGGCCCGGCACCTGTACCTGCTGAACGAGAAGGTGAACGCGGCCACGGCGGTGGCCATAGGGCTGGTCGGTGAGGTGGTGCCGGACCGCGACCTGGCCGGCCGGGTGGCTGCCATCGCCGACGGCCTGGCCCGGGCCCCCGCGCCGGTCATCGCCGGGATCAAGCAGAACCTGAACGAGGCCCTCGACAGCAGCCTGCAGGCCACGCTGGATGCCGAGGCCGCCCGCCAGGTAGCCGCCGCGCTCCGCCTGTCATCCGCGGGCCCATCATCCGCGGGCCCATCATCCGCGGGCCGGTCATCCGCCGGCCCATCATCCGCGCCGCGGTCCTAGCAGGCTCGCGTCATGACCGCCGGATGGGACGCCAAGCAGGACCGGGTGCTGCCCGGCCTGCTCCGGCGCCAGGCCCGGGACCGGCCCGGCGCCCCCTTCCTGCGGGTGGAGGACGGCCCGGTGCAGACCTTCGCCGGGGTAGCCGATACGGCGGAGCGGATCGCGGCCACGCTGGCCCGGCTCGGGGTGCGCCCCGGCGATATGATCCCGCTGCTGGCCGAGACCTCGGCGGTCGCCGTGGCGGCCTGGTTCGCGGTGAACATCGCGGGGGCGGCCGACGTGCCGCTGAACACCGCCTACCGGGGGGCTAGCCTGGCGCACGGCATCAACC
>JBAPYC010001288.1:0-2087 GCA_049284535.1 Streptosporangiaceae bacterium | reverse complement strand
GCCGACCCGGTGATCAGCCAGGCCGCCAAGCAGTGCTTCGAGGCCGCCGACGCCGCCCTGGGCCGGTCCGGCGCGCCCGCCGCAGTCCGGCACGCGGTGGCCGAGTTCGCCGAACGCTACGTGCTCCGCGACCGATGTCCCGCCGACGATCAACGAGACGATCAACTAGACGGAGTTACATGACCCACTCACGGCTCGATCCGGAAACCCAGCTCGATCCGGAAACCCAGCTCGACCCGGAAACCCAGCTCGACCCGGAAAGCCTGCGCGGCCTGATCGCCCGCGAGCTGACCGGCACCAGGCAGCGGACCGCGCTGCTCACCGACAGCGTGGAGGAGGACGATCTCGTCAGGCAGCACTCACCGCTGATGTCTCCCCTGGTCTGGGACCTCGCGCACATCGCCAACCAGGAAGAGCTGTGGCTGCTGCGCGAGGTCGGCGGGCGCGAGCCCCTGCATCCCGAGATCGATCCGCTCTACGACGCGTTCGAGCACCCGCGGTCCGAGCGTCCCACCCTGCCGCTGCTGCCGCCCGCCGAGGCCCGGGCCTACGGCCACGGGGTGCGCGGCCGGGTGATGGACCTGCTCGAGCGCGCCACCTTCACCGGCACCCGGCTGCTCGGCGACGGGTTCGCGTTCGGCATGGTCGCCCAGCACGAGGCGCAGCACGACGAGACCATGCTCATCACCCACCAGCTCCGCACGGGCGCCCCGGTGCTGGCCGCCGCGCCCCCCGGCCCGGCGCCGGCCGACGCGCTCGGGCTGCCGTCCGAGGTACTGGTGCCGGGCGGGCCGTTCACCATGGGCACCTCGACCGAGCCGTGGGCGCTGGATAACGAGCGGCCCGCGCACAGCGTGGAGGTGGCGTCTTTCTACCTCGATACCACCCCGGTGACCTGCGGCGCTTACACCGAGTTCATCGAGGCCGGCGGGTATGACGACCCGCGCTGGTGGACGCCGGCGGGCTGGCAGCACCGGCAGGACGCCGGGCTGACCGCGCCGCTGTACTGGAGCCGGGACGGCGGGCAGTGGATCCGCCGGGTGTTCGGCCGGCCGGAGCCGGTCAGTCCGCAGGAGCCCGTGCTGCACGTGTCCTGGTATGAGGCGGACGCGTACGCCCGGTGGGCCGGGCGCCGGCTGCCGACCGAGGCCGAGTGGGAGAAGGCGGCCCGGTTCGACCCGGCCACCGGCCTGACCCGCCGCTACCCGTGGGGCAACAGCGAGCCGGATCCGTCCCAGGCCAACCTGGGCCAGGGCTACCTGCGCCCGGCGCCCGCGGGCTCCTATCCCGACGGGGCGGCTCCGTGCGGCGCCCGGCAGCTGATCGGCGACGTCTGGGAGTGGACGAGCTCGGACTTCCTGCCCTACCCGGGGTTCCGGGCGTGGCCGTACCGGGAGTACTCGGAGGTGTTCTTCGGCCCGGGATACAAGGTGCTGCGCGGGGGGTCGTTCGCGGTCAGCCGGGTGGCCTGCCGGGGAACGTTCCGCAACTGGGACTACCCGATCCGGCGGCAGATCTTCTCCGGGTTCCGCACCGCGCGCTCGGCCAGTCTTGTCCCGGGGGGACCCATCCCCCCAGGCCCCCCTTGCGAGACCGCCTGATGTGCCGGCATCTCGCCTACCTGGGGCCGCCCGCGACGCTGCGGTCGGTGATTATCGACCCGCCGCACGGCCTGTGCACGCAGGCCTGGGCGCCACGGCGGCAGCGGCACGGGACGGTGAACGCGGACGGGTTCGGCGTCGGCTGGTACGCGCCGCCCGATCCGGCCCCGGCCCGGTACCGGCACGCCGGGCCGATCTGGGGCGATGAGTCATTCGCCGACCTGGCCCGGGTGATCCGGTCCGGGGCGATGCTGGCTGCCGTCCGCTCGGCTACCGGGAACACCGACCACGGCGCCGCCGCGATTGCCCCGTTCGCCTCCGGCTCCTGGCTGTTCAGCCACAACGGCATCGTCGCCGGATGGCCGGCGTCCGCGGCCGAGCTGGCCGCCACCTTGCCGCCGGTCGCGCTGCTCAGCCTGGAGGCCCGGGTGGACTCGGCGCTGCTGTGGGCGCTGGTCCGGCACCGGCTGGACCGCGGCGCCGGAC
>JBAPYC010001287.1:0-1564 GCA_049284535.1 Streptosporangiaceae bacterium | reverse complement strand
TCCGACCCGTCCCACCGCCATTTATAGAGGGCAGCGAGCTCGCGAGCGGGGTACTCCTCCCAGTCCATGAGGTCGGTGACCAGGCAGAACATCTCCGGAACCTCCTGGCCCTCCACGTCGATGAAGTACTCGATGACACGGACGGGCACGGTGACGCCGTCGCCGGACAGCTCCGCCCAGTAGGAGCCGTCTGGCAGGATCTCCGAGGTCCGCTTCAGCGGGATGTCGCTTTTCAGGCGGATCAGCACGTGCGTGGACCGGATCATCCGGGCGATCCGGGACGCTCCGTGGTAGTTGCGGTCCATCAGCCAGATCCATCCTGGCGTGAACAGGGCCGGGAACTGGTCCATGGCCTCATCGAGCAGCGACTGCTCCGCGGCGGCCTTGCCCGTCCCGGCGGGCCCGTGCGGCATCGCGAACAGCGCCCGGCACGAGCAGCAGGTCAGCGGCAGCGCCCGCAGGCACGGGTACGGGCCGCTGTCATCACCCGTGCCCACGGTGCCGAAGAACGCCCTGTTCGCGGGCGTGTCCGGTACCCGGAGCAGCGTCCCGTCCAGCGACCCCGCCGTCAGCGGCCTGGTCTTCCCGATGGTGACGGCACCGGGGCAGCCCTGCCCCTGGTGCTCCCGCCAGGCCGGGCCCAGCACCAGGTCCCGCAGCTCCTCCAGCGGCCCCGGGCCGAGGGCATTGCGCCAGTCCGAGCAGGCCCGCGCCGACGCCGGCTTCCACGGCCGCGCCCACGGCACCAGCGCCAGGTCCCCAGCCAGCGCGGCGATGACATCCTGAACCCGGGCCTCCGGCATCAGCGTCATCAGCACGAGCACCCGGATCATGAAGGCCCTGGCCAGAAGCCTTTCCCGCTGCCCCTTCACGAACCGGGCACCCAGCGGCGCCCGCCCGGCGATCCCGCCGATGACGCCCGGCCCGGCCTTCTCCTCCAGCGGCCCCAGCGTCGCGTGATGCACCGGACTACCCTTCGCACGGACCTGCCCGTCCCGCTTGACCTGCGCCTCCGCGACCGCGACCACCTTACAGAACACGACCGCGCCGCCGGTGCGGATCTTCTCCGTCCCCCCGATCACTAGCGCGGACCGGTCCCCGCCCCCCAGATCCCTGCCGCTCTTCACCGGCGACGTCAGCAGCTCCAGCGGCACCACGACCACCGTCCCGCCCGAAACAGGCACCGCACACGACGGGACAAGGTAAGAAGAAGACACGTGAGGCTCCGGCGAAGAAGTGGGACGTAGACAATCACACTTCTAGCGGGAGCCTCACCCATCTCGCAAGAAACCTGAACAACACGCCCTTAACCAGCGGATATTACACAGTGCAACCGACATCGGAAGCTGCCCTCATCCGTTCGCATTAAAGCCGCTGGCATTGGGAACGCGGCCTCCCCTTCCCGCCAGCGACCCGACTACGGATGCCGTCAAGGATGCGGGATATTGAGGAAATCGCGGTCGACGCATGGCAACGCTGAACTGGGAATACTGAGGGCTGCGGCGCGGCAGCGCCTAGACGGCGGCGAGGAAAAGCGGGATCTAATACTGCAACGGCACTTAGC
>JBAPYC010001286.1:0-2969 GCA_049284535.1 Streptosporangiaceae bacterium | reverse complement strand
GGGCAGGTTTCCGGCGGCCAGGTTTCCGAGGCCCAGGTTTCCGGGGGCTGGGCTTCCGGGGGCTGGGCCGACGACGGCAGTGCCGACGACGGCAGTGCCGGCGAGGGGTGGGCCGGCGAGGGGTGGGCTGGGCAGGGCTGGGTGCCGCAGCCCGAACCAACCCCCGAGCCGGAGGACGTGCGGGAGACCTCGGACAGCCTGACTACCGAGTCGCTGCTGCACGGCAAGCGCGCCGCCCCCGGTACCGGCTGGCGGCGGAGCGTGTTCCGGGCCACGGGCGGCCTGCTCAGGCTGGGCGAGTCCGCGGCCGAGATGCGCCGCCGGGACCTGATCAACCGGGTCCGCACCCCGGTCGCGGGCGGCCATCACCGGGTCGCGGTGCTCAGCCTCAAGGGCGGGGTGGGCAAGACCACCACCGCGGTGGGGCTGGGCGCCACCCTGGCCACCCTGCGCGGCGACCGGGTCATCGCCGTCGACGCCAACCCGGACCGCGGGACGCTATCGGACAAGGTCCGGCTGGAGACCGCCGCGACAGTCCGCGACCTGCTGAACGAGCGCGGCCAGATCCGCCGGTACGCGGATGTGCGGGCTTTCACCTCCCAGGCGCCCAGCCGGCTGGAGGTGCTCGCCTCCGACCGCGACCCCGGGGTATCGGTGGCGTTCGGCGCGGATGACTATTGTGACGCGGCGCGGGTGCTGGAGAGCTTCTACTCGATCTGCATCACCGACTGCGGGACCGGGCTGCTGCACTCGGCCATGGCCGGCGTGCTTCAGCTGGCCGACCAGATCGTCCTGGTCAGCTCGCCGTCGGTGGACGGCGCGCGGAGCGCCAGCGCCACCTTGGACTGGCTCGAGGCCCACAACTGCGGGGACCTGGTCCGCAACGGGGTGGTGGTGCTGTCGGCGATCCGGCCGAAGAGCAAGAGCACCGTGGACCTGGACCGGCTCGAGCACCACTTCGCCTCCCGCTGCCGGGCGGTGGCGCGGATCCCGTACGACCCGCACCTGGAAGAGGGCGCGGAGGTCGACCTCGAGCTGCTCCAGGACAACACGGCTGACGCCTATCTGGGCCTGGCCGCCATCGTGGGCGACGGCCTGGCCTGGCCGAGCCGGCTGACGGCGCGTTCGGCGTTACCGTAGGCTGGTGGCCACAGGAGGGCTCGCCTAGTGGCCGATGGCGATGGTCTTGAAAACCATTGTGGCGGCAACGTCACCGTGGGTTCGAATCCCACGCCCTCCGCTTTGACCTCGGAAACCGGACTTGACCTGGGCTTATCCCCGCCGGGCTCATGTCCTGGGCTTGTTGCCGACCGCAGCCAACTGCCGCCGTTTGTCGCTGGTTACGGGATACACGCGGGATGGATCTTGAAGCGTTTCCCCAGTTCAGCGCGCGGAAAACGGAAGGGCCTCGCCTGGATCGAGACCCTTGCATGGTAGATCGCTCAGGACGCCAGTGCTTCATCGATCCTCCGGTTCGCGGCCTCTTCGCCGCCGTCGATGCACTCGCGTACACCCGCAGCAGCACCTCCATGCTGTGACCTGCTCGGTTAGCCACCTCCGTGGCCGCGACCCCGCCGTTCAGCCAGAGCGAGACCGCGGCGTGCCGCAGGTCGTAGGGCCGGGCCGCCAGGGGCGAGGCAACCTGCTCCGGGGCCAGGGCCAGCGTCCGGGCAACTGCCCAGGTATGGGTGGTGTAGATCCACCAGCTCGGCCACCCGTGGCGGCTTCCACTTCACCCGTCCGAGGGAATTTGCCGAAAGCTCCTCCACCTCGGCCGCATACTCCAGCACGTTGTAGAAGACCGACCGCTTGCGGTGAATCGTTGTGGCCGCCGCCGACGTCCCATCAAGGCGGTCCCCGCGCCGTCCCAGCCAAAGCAGCACCACAGATCTGACCGGCTCGGTCGTTATGCCAGCCGGTGCAGCGTGCAGCCGCGTTCCTCGCTAAGCCGTTGCCTACGCGAAGCGATGGTGCAACACTGGCCGAATCGAACGGTGGGAGCGATTATGACCGCGCCAGAGGTCACTGTCTACTACAAACCTGGATGCCCATTCGCGGCAAAGCTGCGGGCCAAGCTGGTGGTTTCCCGGATCCCGCACAATTCGGTGCGATTCCAAGACGATCCAGCTGCGGCCGGTGAGGTCCGCAAAATGAGCCATGGCAATGAAATTTCGCCAACGGTCAGAGTCGGCAATAGGCTTCTCACCAATCCAAGCCTGCGGCAGATCCGGCACGCGCGGTCGGTCGCCTGACGTCGAGCTCACGTTTCGCGCGACAGCTGGGATTTCCGATGTCAGACGCCAACAAGAACCTCGTTCGACGCCACTTCGAAGAGATCTGGAATCAACGGAAGATGGCTGCGTGTGACGAGCTCACGGCTGACGACTTTTCCGAGCATGCGGCTGCGCCGTTTGTCGCAACAGCGCCGGGAAGGTGCACGGGCCAACCGCCACGCGCGGGACCGCCGAGTGGCTGCTGGGCCAGTTTCCTGACCTGAACATGAGGATCGAGTCCATCGTTGCGGACGAAGACATGGTCGCGGTAAGAGTCAGGTCAACAGGCACCAACTCAGGCAAGCTCAACGCGTTCTTGCCGCCGAGCGGCAAGCGGTTCACCAGTGAGCAAAGCCACTGGTTCCGCATCGAGAACGGAAAACTAGCTGGGCACTGGGCCACCCGGGACGACTTGTCCTCGATGCTGCAGCTGGGCATGGTGACACGGCCGCCTATCGGCGCTCTTGTGAGGTAACTCAGGTCCGCAGCGCCGTACTGGCTTCGAGGTCGGCGGGCCCGCAACCGATAGCAGCGTGCCCCGGCTTTCCTTCCAGTCACGGGCACGAGCGGAAGGAAGGCCGGGGCACGTCGCGACCCCTAGGAAAAGTCTTTTGAGGGTGTGCCAGGGTTTTTCTGCCAGAAGGCTTCACAGTGCTCGGCGTCCAGGTCAACGGTCCAGACCCGATCCACTTGCCC
>JBAPYC010001285.1:0-1723 GCA_049284535.1 Streptosporangiaceae bacterium | reverse complement strand
GACCGCCAGGATCACGCCGGCTGCCGTGGCCGGCACCGCCGCGACCACCGCGGTGCGCAGCATCACGGCCGCGACCTGCGGCAGCGACCCGCCCCGGGCCCGCAGCAGGATCAGCTCGGTTTCCCGGCGGGCCACGATGATCCGGGCCGCCAGCAGGATCACCGCCGCGCCCACCACCATCAGGCTGACGAACAGCAGCAGCAGGACCGTCTCGATGGCCGCCTGGGTGGCCAGGAACAGCGACAGGTCCTGCAGCAGCGGCGAGGTGACGGACAGCGAGTTCGCCCCCGGCAGCAGCTCCCCGGTCAGCGCCGGGGTCGCTGTGGTCGCATGGCTGAGATCGTTATACAGGCCCTGGACCTGGTCGGCGGCCACGTTCCCCACAGCCAGCGGGAACTCCCAGTTCATTCCCAGCCCGATCCCGCTGAAGCTGCTCTCGACCCGGCCGAGCTGGTCCGGATCGGCGATGACCCCGCCGACCCAGTACGGTCTGCCGTTAGCAGGCGTGTTGAGCTGCGGCGAGGCCGCCACCACGTCCTGCTGCCAGAAGGTCGAGCCGGGCGCGCGCTGCCTGACGACGCCGGTGACGTAGACCCGGACCGGGCCAGAGCTGCCCTGCACCGTCACCAGGTGACCCGGGCGCAGCCCGAACAGCGCGGCCGTCTGCGTCGTGGCCACCGCCGCGATCGCGCCGGACGGGGCGCCGGTGCTGGCGTAGCTGCCCGCCGTGAGCTGGGTGCTGCTGGTGAGGGGATCGCGGTAGGTCACCTCCATCTCCGGGATGCCGCCGGGCCGCAGCGCCGCCTGCGACACGCCCGAGACCGCATAGAGCTTGGACGTCAGGCCGGCCCAGGCGCCGGGCGCCAGCGGGACCCCGAGCCGGGTGAAGCCGTGGCTCATCTCGGCGGTACCCGCGGCGAGCATGGCCGGGGTCAGCCCGACGGCGCCGTTGCCGGCCAATGCCATATCCGCGGTGAAGCTGTTCCAGTCCGTGCTGGCCTGCAGGGCCTTGGTCGTGCCGCTCAGGCCCGCCAGGGTCTGATGCAGCGCCTCGGACCGGGTGTGCAGGCTGAGCGCCGGCCCGGCGAGCGCGGCGAATACGCAGCCGCAGACCAGCAGGGCCAGCGCCAGCGTGCTGCCCGTCGCGGCCCCCAGAACCCGGCTCAGCCACCCCCTCACCTCGCTCACGCCCTGTTCCCCGCTCGCTTTCGGGGCGCCTCAAGGCCTCGCCTTCCCTCGTCGCTCGTTCCTCGCTCCTTAGTCCAGGCGACGCCGCGCCCCCTCACCTCGCTCACGCCCTGTTCCCCGCTCGCCTCATGCCGACTCCGCGGCTCGCAGCTCGGCGGCGGCGTCCGGGCGCCGGGCGATGGTCAGGGCCGCGGCCAGCACCGGCAGCACGGCGACAGCCAGGGCCAGGATCAGCGTCTGGGCCCAGCCGAACTCGATCAGCACGGGCGGCTCCGGCGCGGCCGCGGCCGGGGTCAGGGTGATGGCGGGGACCAGGAACTCGGCCAGGACGACGCCGAGGATCAGCCCGCACAGCGCCGACGGCAGGCTCAGCATGAGCTTTTCCAGGCAGAGCTGGCCCGCGGCCGACCGGGGCGGCACGCCCAGCGCGGCCAGCAGCGCGTTCTCGGCCCGGCGCAGCCGGACGCCGGCCGCGATGCTCACGCAGAAGCCGGTGATGGCCAGCACCGCGGCCGCGATCGCCACGGCCAGCAGG
>JBAPYC010001284.1:0-4674 GCA_049284535.1 Streptosporangiaceae bacterium | reverse complement strand
GCCTGCGGGCGCCCCCCGGGCCGCCGGTCCCGCCCCCGGCTACGCCACCCCGGCCCCCGGCCCTCATGGGGCACCTGGCCAGCACGGGGCACCTGGCCAGCACGGAGCACCTGGCCATCACGGGACGCCCGGCCGCCACGGCCCTCCCGGCCAGCAAGTCCCTCCCGAGGTCGCCGCGGCGGCTCACGCCGGAACGCAGGAGCCATCGCGCCAGCCCGGACCGTCCGCCCCGCATGGTGCCTGGTGGCAGACGCCGGCGGGTAGCGACCGGCCGGCTTCCGCGCCGCAGCCTGCGCTGCACGCCCAGGCGGCCGAGCAGGAGGCCGCGACCGCGGCAACGGCGATCCACCCCACTGTCGTGCAGGACAAACCGCATCCCAAGCCATGGTGGGAGCAGTAGCGCCAGGTCCGGGTCTGGGCCGTAGCGCGACCGTGAAGGGAGGGAACCCGGTGGTCATGCTCGACCGCAGGAGACTGGCCGCGCCGCTGTTCGCGCAGGCCGGCGCCTTCGTCGTGGTGCTCATCGTCGGCGGGTTCACCGGCCACTCGTCCGGGCCAGCCACCAGCACCACGACGCCGAGTGCCAGCCCCAGCATCGCCGGCCGGGCGACCGCGACCGTGCCCACCGGGGCCGGCCAGGGATCTAAGCTCACGGTCAAGGTGGAAGGGCCGGCCGCCACCGGCACCACCCTGGCCGGCACCAAGGTCAAGGTGCTGCAGAGCGGCACGCTGGCCAGCGCCGCGACGGGCACGCTGAACACGCACCTGCAGTTCGCCGTCACTGTGCCGCCGGGAACTTACCAGGTGTGCCTGAGCCCGGTGGCCGGCGTGGGCAGCGTCATCCGGGGCAGCAGCACTCTGGCAGGCTGGGTCTGCCGCCCGGTCCAGGTTGGCGCCGGCCCGCAGCAGGTTCTGTTCCGGCTGGCTCCGGGAACGGGCACATGAGCGCCCGCGGCCGGCGTGCACACCGGCCTCAGCCGTCCGGCCCGCCAGAGTTCGCCTGGATCCTGCTGGTGCTGGCGGCCGCGCTGATCGGCGGCCTGGCCGCGGTGCCGCTGGTGCACGCTTCGCTGATCATCGCGGTGGTCGTCTCAGTCATCGCCGCGGCCATCGCGGTGCTGGCGCTGCGCATGTCACCCGCCCTGCCGCGGGGGCAGGCGACCTACGGCCCATCACCGGTATCCCCGCCGCCCGGAGCGCCGGTTCACGGAAACCCGCCGCCCGGAGCGCCCGTCCACGCAAACCCGCCACCCGGAGCGCCCGTCTCCGGAGTCTCGGTCCCTGAAGTGCCGATTCCTGGCAGTCCAGTTCCTACCGGCGCCGTCCCTGACGGCTCAGGCCCCGGCCAGGCCGGATACGACCGGCAGGCTGCGCCCTGGCCTCCGTCGCCGGCCGAGACCGTGGTCCAGATGCTGCCGCTGCCGCATCAGCCGGGGGAGGAGACGCGGGCCGCCGACGCGCCGTGGTGGGATCCGGCTCCGGGTACGGCGCCGCAGCCCAGCCAGGGAGCCAAGCGCGCGCCCGCGCCCGACCTGACTACCTACCTGGCCTCGACGTTCATCGCCCAATGCCCGCGTTGCGGCGCGTTCCGGCTGGATATCAGGCAGGCTAAGAATGCCTGGGATTTCCGGTGTGAGGCGTGCGAGTACACCTGGGCCTGGCGGCCGGGGACGGCCTGGCCGCCGGTCCGTGTCATGCCCGGGCGGCGGCGGGAGTTACACCCGCCCGCGTCCTGATCTGGCCCGGTCCGCGTTTTTGTTTGGTATCGCCGCTAAAGCAACGGAGGCAGTGCAATGTATGAGAAAGACATCAGCCGCAGAGATCCCGGCTGCGTGGTGTTTTTGCTCGACCGCTCCGATTCGATGAAGTCGCACTGGGTTCACAGCCGGGAGACCCTGGCCGAGGGAGCGGCCCGGGTCCTCAATGAGATCTTGCTGGAATTGCTCTTCACCTCGCAGGGTGAGCCGGGCAAGGCCCGCCACTATTTCGACATCGGCATTTTCGGCTACGGAATCCGCCCGGTGGCTGGCGGCGAGGGGGTCGAGCCCGCTTTCGGCGGCAAGCTCACCGGCCAGCCCCTGGTTGCGCTGCCTGATTTGCGGGACAACCCGATCGCGGTCCGGGAGACGCCGTCGGTTGACGTGGGCGCGCCACCCAGCCGGATGCCGGTCTGGGTGGAGCCGGTCCACGGTTACCGGACCCCGATGTGCGAGGCGGTGGCGACGGCTGGCGCCCACGTCTTCGAATGGGCCCAGGCACATCCCGACTCGTTCCCGCCGGTCATCATCAACATCACTGACGGAATGGTGACCGACAGCCCGTACGAGGGCGCGACCCTGGATGAGTGGGCTCAGCGGCTGGTCAACATCCAGACCAGTGACGGCCCGGCGCTCCTGTTCAACATCTTCCTGTCCCCGACCGCCACCAACGGCGTGCTGTTCCCGGCGAGAGACTACGGCCTGCCCGCGCCCGGGCCCGACCTGTTCCGGATCAGCAGCCCGCTGCCTCCGCCGATGATCGCCAATGCGCAGGCCGCCGGCTCCATGCTCGAGCCCGGCGCCCGCGGCTTTGGCTTCAACGCCGACGCCACCATGCTGGTCCGGTTCCTCGAGGTCGGCACCAAGGTCGACGTGCGAGACTGAACGGGCCCGGCATGCAGATCCAGATGGTCACCTTCAGCGAGGCCAAGGAGGGCAATGCCCCCGGCGAGTGGCAGGACGCGGCCAGCGGCGGGGTCATCGCGGACGCGGCCGGGAACCCGGTGGCGGCCCGGTTCATCGTCCTGGATGGTGCCACCGGCGCCTACGACCCGCTCCGCTGGGTGGACCAGCTGGTGACCTCCTTCGCGCCGCCGCCCGGCGCGATTCCCGGGTCTGGCGGGCCCCGGCTCGACGCCGCGGACATGCGGGACTGGTTCGTCCGGATGCAGGAGCAGTGGGCCGGGGAGCCACGCTCCTTCGACAGCATCATCGAGGAGCGCAAGTTCGTCGAGGTCGGCTCGTTCGCCACCCTGCTCGGCTTCGAGATCGCCGGACTGGACGGAGGGGAGCCCCGCTGGCGGGCCGTGGCCCTAGGGGACACGGTGCTGTTCCACGTCCGCGACGGCCGGATGATCACCGTCTTCCCGGCCATGGGCCCCGACGACTTCGGCACCTTGCCCGACGGCGTGCACACGCTCCGGTCCAAGCTGGACCGGATGAACGACCGCCTGCAGTTCGGCCGCGGCTCGCTCCGGGCGGGTGATTTCCTGTTCGCGGCGACCGACGCGATGGCCCAGTGGATCCTGCGGGCGATCGGGCGTGAGGAAATCAAGGTGTGGGACGCCCTGAGCTCACTGGCCCACCCTGACGTGTTCGCCCGCCTCGTCCAGGATCAACGCCGGGAGCAGGACGGCGCCAAAAGGATGAAGAATGACGACGTGACACTTATGCGGTTGCGGATGCTAGCCGACCAGCCCTCTTTTCTGCTGGCGTGCCGGTGAGCACCTACCCGGCCGCCGGCGACTACTACAAGGCCGTCCAGTTCCCGTCGCGGTCGTTCACCGTGCCCAAGCTACAGGGCGCCGAGTTCGTCTGGGACAGCCTCGGCCCTACCCTGGCCCGGGGCAGCAGCGCGGTGGTGTTCCAGGCCTCGGTGGAAGGACGTCCTCAGGCTCTGCGCTGCTACATCCGCGACGACGCCTCCAGCCGGGACCGGTACAGCGCGCTCAACGCCTACCTGGCGTGGCACGACCTGAGCCCGTACGTGTCCGGCGCCATCTGGCTCGACCATGCGATCCGGGTCAACCAGCTGACCTGGCCGGTGCTGACCATGGAGTGGATCGATGGCCGGACGCTGAATGAGTACGTGGACTTCCTGGTGGCAGGGGCAAACGCTGCCGCCCTGACCACGCTGGCCGCCCGATGGCGCGAGCTGATCGCGCTCCTGCAGCGCAGCGAATTCGGCCACGGCGACCTGCAGCACGGCAACGTCATGGTCGATCAGGAAGGCCGGGTCCGCCTGGTCGATTTCGATGGCGTCTGGATCCCTCAGCTGGCCGGTAACGCCCCGCCCACCGAGTTCGGCCACCCGAATTACCAGCATCCCGGCCCGCGTACCTGGGATCGCTGGCTGGACACGTTCTCGGCCCTGGTCATCTACCTGTCGCTGGTCGCCTTGGGCAAGGATCCCGGCCTGTGGCTGGCCCTGAACAACTCCAAGAACCTGCTTTTCGCCAAGAACGACTTCTTCCCGCCGTTCCAGACCGAGGCCTGGAAGCAGCTGGCCGCACTCAGGGACCCCGAGGTCGACGACCTCGTCCGCCGGCTGCAGCAGTGCTGCAGTTTCGACTGGGTGGCCAGCGAGAGTCTGGAGACGATACTCGGCTCATCGAGCGCCCAGCCGATCTCGCCCGGCCAGCGCTGGTGGCAAACCAAGGCTGCCCCGTCGGCCAGCCCGGCGCCGGCTGCCGGTCCTGGCGAAAGGCCTGCCCCGGGCATCGGCTCTTCCCCCGCCGACACCGCCACCAAGGGAGCGCCGGGCTCCGCGTCCTGGGCCGCCCGGGGCACGCCGGGACTGCCCCCGTCCGGCCAGAGCCATGCCGGTGCCATCGTGCCTCCTGCCGCCGCCCCGACCGGAGGCGGGACGACCGGACCCGGCACGACCGGACCCGGCCGGACCGCAGCGGCCCAGACC
>JBAPYC010001283.1:0-4895 GCA_049284535.1 Streptosporangiaceae bacterium | reverse complement strand
GAGGACAGCAAGATGCCTACGGTGGCGGCGGTGAAGATCACGCCGGTCTGGATCGCGTTGTAGTGCCGCACTGTCTGCAGGTAGACGGACACGACGAACGACGAGCCCAGCAGCATCGCCCATTGCACGTTCTGGGTGACCAGGGCCAGGTTCGAGGTGCGGTTGCGGAACAGGTCGGTGGACAGCAGCGCCTCCTTCCCGGCCCGCTCGCGGTGGCGGATCCAGGCGAAGAACCCGGCCAGGATCAGCGCTCCCGCCACGAGCAGGACCGCCATCAGGACCAGGTTCTGATCGGCGGCCAAGATCCCCCCGACCAGGACCACCAGGCCGACGGCGGACAGCATCGCCCCGACGATATCGAAGGGACGGGCCGGGTCCGCGGGCACTGGATCGACGAGGCTGCGGCCAAGCACCACGATGACCACGATGACGAGGGCCTGGAAGACGAAGGCGGCCCGCCAGCTGATGGCCGTGGTGATCAGGCCGCCGATCAGCGGCCCGGTGGCGGCGCCGATTCCTCCCATGCCGCTGATTATCCCGAACGCCTGCGCACGGGATTTGATGTCGCGGAACAGTATGGTGGTGAGGATGTAGACGGGCGGGATCAGCAAGGCGGTGCCGACGCCCTCGAAGATGGAGTTGCCCAGGATCAGTACGCCGAGCCCGGGGGAGACGGCGCTGAGTATGGCGCCGACCCCGTAGACCAGCAGCCCGAGCTGGAACAGCCGTTTGCGGCCATAGCGGTCGGTCAGCTTGCCGCACGGGATCATCAGCGCGGCCATCACCAGCAGGAACAAGGTGATGCAGACCTGGACACCTTGGACGTCGGTGTGCAGGTCGTGGCTGATGTCGTTGATCATGACGTTCATGTTCGAACCGGCGAAACTGCAGATGAACTGGGCCAAGGCCAGCGGCACCAGCATCTTCTTCAGCGACGAAGCCGGGACCTCCACGGTGGCGCCGCTGGTCATGTCCATACGCTCGTCCCTCCTCCCCGCCGAGCCCGCGCCCTCGCGGCCAAGATCATGGGGACAGCCACAACTAACACCGTCATGCACATCTTGACGGGACGCATCACCCACCGCGAATGATAGCGCTCGGTACCCGCAGAACCAGCGACCCGGTACCCGGCTGCGGTTCTTGCCGCGCCGCCATTCCGCCCTTCGGATTGACTGCTGCCAATCTGTCCGCCGGAGGGAAGGTGTCAAGGACGGCTTTGCGTGTACGTTGACCAGGCACTGTTACCTGCGGCGCATCGCGAAGCGGGAAAGAGCGGAAAAGGTGTGGGCAGCACCGCTTCAAGCGCTCCTTATAGCCGAGCGGTGTGCTGTGCTTTCAGGGCAAAACACGGACTTCGTGATGAATATCTACGTGGCATACACCGGGTCGCGCCGGAGTGAGGTAATCGGCCTGCGGCCGGAATGCATTCATGACGATCAGGTCGCTATCGACTGGAAACTGTACGAGCTTAACGGCCGATTCTACCGGGGCCGCCCTAAAGACGGATCAATGCGGCCCGCCGACCTGCCGCCGTTCCTGGCTCAGCTCCTTGCGGGCCACCTGGCCAGCACGGGCAGCCTGGCCTTTGCCGAACGGTCCATCTTGTCGAGCTGTTCTGGCGGGGTAGGTGATCAGCGGAAGGCCCGCGGAACTATCTGCCTTGACGGTGTGCAGATGCTGAGGGCGCAGCGAGACTCGGCACGTGTGCCAGATCGGGTCCGTTGGTTTGTGCGCCGTCTCGGGCCGCAGGGCAGAAGTCCCCTGTGGATTTCCATCGAGACAATCAAGGACAACAGATGATGCTGATGCCATGCAGGCCGGTGCGGATGGCCGTCCGCGCCAGGAAGGCGGAACGAGAAGCGCCGCGTGTCCTGAAGCGCGGCAGGTCCGGCGCGGCGTTCACCGACTCTCCGGACGGCACGCTGTCCCCAGTGACAGGCTCCCCGTTCGCCGACCGCCAGATGGCGCCGTGCTGGGTCGAGATGAGCCCCGACGGCCAGTTTCTGTTCGCCGTCAACACCGCATCGGGAACGATTTCCCGCTACTCCATCGCTCCCGGCGGCGCGCTGAGGCTGCTGGGAAGCACCCCGGTCCGCGCCTCCGGCGGCGTCGGCAGGGTCGATGCCCGGCTCGGCCCCGGCGGCCGCTTCCTGTACGTCGATGAGAGCACGATCGGCGCCGTCGGCGAGTTCGCCGTCAGCGGCGGCAACCTGACCAAACTGACCGGCTCCCGGTCTCCCGGCCCGCAGGCGCCACCCCCGCAGGCATCGTCGCCAACTAACCCGGTCACCATCGCATCCCGGGAGCTGGGATCGCGTCCCCGGCTTCGGGGCGGCTACCGAAGGCTGCTTTCCGCTACGACTGGTGGTGTGAGAAATGACCGGCGACGCCGCAGTAAGCATGTCCCTCTCACGGTCAGGCGATCAAGTCCCAGCCAGGCCGCCACCCGGTCACGGGGATGCCGAAACGATCAGCCACGGCGGAGACCGACCGGGTGATCAGCTGGGCAAAGCGCCGGCAGGCGCACCCCGTGCGGGGTTCGCGCTGCTGCTCACCTTGTCGATGGCGCAGTTCATGGTCGTGCTGGACTTCACGATCGTCAACGTCGCCCTGCCGTCGATTCAGCGGGGCTTGCACGTTCCCACGACCACGCTTCAGTGGCTGATCAGCGGCTATGCGGTCACCTTCGGGGGGTTCTTGCTGCTGGGCGGCCGGCTGGCCGACGTGTACGGCCGGGCCAGGCTGTACCGGATCGGCTTGGTGGTATTCGTAGTGGCGAGCATCGCCGGGGGTCTGGCTGTCGAGCCTGACCTGCTGATCGCCTCCCGGGTCGTGCAGGGGGCCGGGGCGGCCATGCTGGCTCCGGCGGGCCTGTCCTTGCTGGTCACCAGCTATCCCGGCCAGCAGGAACGTGCCCACGCCCTGGGTATCTACGGCGCGATCGTCTCGACCGGATTTGCTGCGGGCGCGGTACTCGGCGGCCTGCTGGTCGAGGTCACGTGGCGTCTGGTCTTCTTTGTGAACGCTCCGGTCGGGGTGGCGCTGCTTATCGCCTCGTTCCGGCTGCTGCCACCGGATCCGCCCAGCAGCAAGGGGCAGCTGGATGTTCCCGGCGCCATCACCGTGACCGCCGGGGTCGCCCTGCTGGTGTTCGCGGTCGGCCGGGCGGGCGACACGCTGAAGGTCACCCAGCCGGCCCTGCTCGCCGGGGCCGCGGCGGTGCTGCTGGGCGCGTTCGTCGCCAGGGAGAAGAGGGCGCGGGCCCCGGTTCTCGACCTGGCCTTGCTGAAGGACCGCGGTATCGCGGGAGCCAACCTGGCCCTGATCGCGGTCGGCGCCTTCAGCGCCGGGGTGATGCTGCTGATGACCCTCTACCTGCAGGAGGGGCGGGGGCTCAGCCCGCTGCTGACCGGACTGTGCTTCGTCCCGCAGGCGGTGGGGGCTTTCGCGCTGGCCGGGCCGGCCAGCCGGCTCGTCCCCGCGCTCGGACCGCGGCGTGCCCTGGCTGCCGGCCTGTCCCTCGCGCTGCTGGCCCTGGCCGGAAACGCCGTCGCTATGCTGGCCGGATCGCTGCCTGCCCTGCTGGCGGTCTCGTTCGTGCTCGGGATCGCCAATCGCCTCATCCAGGTCTCATCTACCCTGGCCGGCACGCAGGGGCCGGTCGCCGCCCGCTCCGAGGGCACGGCCAGCGCGCTGCTGACCGCCACCCGGCAGTGCGGTTCCGCGCTCGGCGTCGCGATCTTGTCCGCGACGCTGGTCGCCGTCCACGGCACGGCCGGTCACCGAACCGGGGCAGCGATGTTCGTCGCCGCTGGCTTCGCGCTGGCAGGGCTGCTCGCCACGCGCGTCGTGCCGCCCGGGCCGCCGCACCCCCAGACGCCGCAGCCGCACCACCTGTTCCGCCTGCACGCCGGCGGGATCCCGTGATGACCGCTGAAGCAGAATCCCCGTGCCGCGCCGGGAGGCCCGGTGCTCATCAGGACTAGGTCGAGCCTCCACGCGGAGCGCGCCGCGGCACGCACGGGCAGTCGTCCCGGTTCGGGCGCCGACGGCGGCTTGGTTGGTCATGCCGGCCAGCTCGGCTCTGGATGCTGTTGGCCGTGACGCGTGATCTCATGACCGCGATCCTCGATCATCTGGCCATCGGCACGCCGGCCCTTTCCGATGGCTGGGGGCTAATCGGCGGCGTCCTCGGCGGAACCTGGGCCTATGGCGGCAACTCGCCCGGGTACTGGTGGGGCCAGCTGAAATTCGCCACAGGTCCGAAAATCGAGCTGCTGACCCCACCGGGGGCTCCGGCGCGGCTTTCCCCGACCTCTTCCTGGCCGGCCGCGGCGCGGGCCCGCACCACTTCAACTTCCTCGTCACCGATATCGAGGACGCGCTGACCTTGATAAAGGCGTCGGGCATCGAGCCCATCGGGGTCAACCTGGCCAATCCGGACTGCAAGGAGGCCTTCCTGCACCCGCGCAACAGCCATGGCATCGTCATCCAGGTCGCTCAGTACCGCAGCGCCGCCGCCCAGTCGCCCACCCCGCATGGTGCCCATCCCTCAGCGGCTAGCCCGGCCAGGACCTAGCGATGAGACAGCGACTCCCAGCGGAGTGCTGCACCGCCGCTGACCTGCGCGGATTCCCCCCGGCTTGCCCCCGCTTACGCCCGCTTCTATCCCGGAGACAGAACTGCTAATGCGGTTCGGGTTTACGCCCCTCCCGGGTTCAAATCCCGGAGCCTCCGCTCCCCTGGTCGCGTCGAGGCGTGTTCAGACTTCCAGCTGTGCGGCTAGGTCCTCGTCGACGATGAGGACGATCTTGCCACGGGTGTGCCCTTCACTGACCTTGCGCTGTGCACGGGCAGCGTCCCGCCAGAAGTACCTGCTCGACACATGAACCGAG
>JBAPYC010001282.1:0-2767 GCA_049284535.1 Streptosporangiaceae bacterium | reverse complement strand
GGTTGAACGTGCCTTCGCCGTCGGCGATCCCGTCGTGGCCCGTGCTGGCGTACCGGTACACCAGGCTATCTGAGTTCAGCCCGGCGCTGATCTGGTCGAGCGTGGACAAGAACCGGGGGTCGGTCGGCCCGGCGAACCTGACCAGCGGCATGACCAGCAGGGAGGCGTCGAGGTGCTGGCTGCCGGGATGCATGACGTAGGTGCGCAGCTCCGGATCCCAGCAGGAGTCCTGCACGAACCGGTGGGCGGACGCGGCCAGCTTGCGCCAGCGCTCGACCGGGCCGGGCAGGCCGCGGTCCCGGGCCAGGCGGCCGGCCCGGTCGTAGGCCACCCAGGTCATCAGGGCCGAGTAGGTGAAGCGCTGCCGCGGCCCGCGGATCTCCCAGATGCCCTCGTCCGGCTCCTGCCAGTGCCGGGCCAGCCAGTCGAGCCGGTGACACAGCCCGGTCCACAGGTCATAGGAGATCGGCACCTCGCGGTTGTACAGGTACACCGAGTCCATCAGCTCGCCGTACACGTCGAGCTGCCGCTGCCCGACCGCGCTGTTGCCGATCCGCACCGGACGTGAGCCCCGATAGCCCTCGAGGTGGTCCAGCACCGTCTCGTGCAGGTCCTCGCGGCCGTCGACCGTGTACATGATCATGACGTCACGCTCGCGGGTCGCGGTCTCGCAGCGGCGCTGGACCCAGTCCATGAACGAGGCGGCCTCCTCCAGGAAGCCGAGCGTCATCAGCGCGTAGATGGTGAACGCCGCGTCACGCAGCCACGCGTACCGGTAGTCCCAGTTGCGGCCGCCGCCGATCTGCTCCGGCAGCGAGGTGGTGGGCGCCGCGACCAGGGCCCCGGTGGGGTGATAGACGAGCAGCTTCAGCACCAGTGCCGAGCGCTGCACCATCTCCCGCCAGCGCCCCCGGTACCGGGACTGGCTGACCCAGTTCTGCCAGAACTCCGAGGTCCGGGTGAACAGCTCGCCGGTCTCGCCTTCGGCCAGCGGGCGTACCTCGCCGTTCCATTCCAGCTGGATGTCGACCTCTTCGCCCTCCCCCAGGGTGAAGGTGGCGGCCACGCCGGATTCCTCGATCTTGAGCGGCACGCGGGTCCGCACCACGCACCGGCCCGCGGCGGACTCAAAGACCGCGCCGACGCCGCTGACCAGCTGGACCGTGTGCGGGGCCCGGCCGTAGTCGAAGGCCGGGTGGCAGGCCAGCTCGAAGGTGGCCCGGCCGCGGACGGCGCGGGCCTGGCGGACCAGCAGGTCGCGGGCCCGGCCGGTGCCCCTGGTCTCCGGGACCATGAAGTCGATGACCTCGCCCACCGCCTCGGCGCCCTGGAACCGGGTCATCAAGATGTTGGTGTCCGGCAGGTAGAGCTGCTTGGGCCGGCCACTGCCCCGGCACCACAGCGAGAAGTAACCGCCCTTGCGGGCGTCCAGCAGCGCCCCGAACAGGGAGGGGGCGTCGAACCTGGACGGGCAGTACCAGTCCACGGTCCCGTCGGTACCGACCAGCGCCACGGTCCGCAGGTCGCCGACGATCCCGTGCTCCTCGATGGGCAGGTAAGCGCGGGGCGGAGCCGGGCCCGGGTGGCCGCCGGGAACATACACCATGCTGCCATGATCTGGTTCGCCAGTTTCGACCGTGTTTCCAGTTGATGGCGGGAGGTTTGCTCAGAGCGGCATTACCGCGCAATCAGCCGCCAAAGTCGCAGGGCAGCCGCTTGATGCCGTTGATGAAGCTGGACAGCAGCCGGTCCGGCTGGCCGGCCGTAATGCCGGGCACGCGGGTGAACAGCTCGCGCAGCATGACGCTGACCTCACGGCGGGCCAGGTGGGCGCCCAGGCAGTAATGCGGCCCGGCGCCGCCGAACCCGACATGCGGGTTCGGCCAGCGGGTGATGTCGAACCGCTCGGGATCAGCGAACGCCGCCTCGTCCCGGTTGGCCGAGTAGTAGTACAGCACCGCTTTGTCGCCCTCGCGGTAGTCCTGGCCGTTCATGGTGAAGTCGCGGGTCACCGTGCGCCGCATGAAGATGACCGGCGAGGCGTAGCGCACGACCTCCTCCACCGCCGCCTGCAGCCGCCCGTCCGGGTCCGCGGCCAGCAGCGCCCGCTGCTCACCGAACTCGGTGAACAGCATCAGCGCGTGCGACAGCGCGTTCCTGGTGGTCTCGTTGCCCGCCACCACCAGCAAGATGAAGAACGACGCGAGCTCGGCGCCGGTCAGCTGCTCGCCGTCGATGTTCGCGGTGGACAGGGCGGAGACCAGGTCATCGGCGGGGGCCTGCTCGCGCTCGGCGGCCAGGCCGGTGACCAGGTCCGTCAGCTCCTGGGCGGCGGTCAGCAGCTGGGTCACCGTCTCGCCGGGGTCCTTGCTCATGAACTCCGGGTCCGCGCCAGACAAGATGATGTTCGTGTTGGCCAGGACCATGTCGTAGGCCTCGCCGGGGATGCCCATCATGTCGCAGATGATCTTCAGCGGCAGCCGGGCCGCGACGTGCGAGACGAAGTCGCAGGGCCCGGTGGCCAGCAGGTCGTCAACGATTTCGGCCGCGGCCCGGCGCACGTCCTGCTCGAACCGGGCGATCAGGCGCGGGCTGAAGGCGCGGGAGACGATCCGGCGCAGCCGGGCGTGCCGCGGGTCGTCCATGTTGATCATCGAACCGAAATACTCGTTGAACTCGACCGGCAGGTCCGCGATGCTGGTCGCGCCCTGCGCCGAGGAGAACACATCGGGATGCCGGCTCGCCTCGCTCACGTCCGCGTGCCGGA
>JBAPYC010001281.1:0-1769 GCA_049284535.1 Streptosporangiaceae bacterium | reverse complement strand
GCACCGCGCTGCACCGCACGCTGGAGCTGACCGGGGCGCTCGTGCAGCGCACCCCGCCGACCGTGGTCGGCCCGCTGCCCCCGGAAGAAGCCGCGAGCCAGCTGCTGGCTTACCTGCGCCGACGGGGCTACCTGGCCGCTGATGACCCAGCTGACGGAGGCAGGCCGTGACGTCGATGCTGTTCGGATTGCGCGTAGTGATGCTGGGGCGCCAGGGCTCGGGAAAGGGCACCCAGGGCGTGCAGCTAGCCCGGCTGCTCGTGGTGCCCCATATCTCAGTGGGCGACGTGCTCCGCGAGGCGGCCAGGTCCGGGTCGCCGGCCGGCCGGCGGGCCCGGGACACGATGGAACGCGGCGAGCTAGTAGAAGACGACCTCGTGGTGTCCTTGGTCGCCGAGCGGCTGGCCGCGCCCGACGTGCGCAGCGGCGGCTTCGTCCTGGACGGCTTTCCCCGGACCGTGGAACAGGCCGCGATCCTGGAGGGCATCCTCGCGGACACCGCGCTGGACCGCGCGGTGGTCATCGACGTACCGCTCGAGGTGGCACGGGCCAGGCTGCTGGCCCGCCGGGTGTGCACCGGCTGCGGCCGTATCTACAGCGTGGAGCGGGCCCGCGGACTCGAGACGTGGACATGCGGAGCGTGCGGCGGGGTGGTGCAGCGGCGCGCCGACGACACCGAGGAGACGGTCACGCGCCGGCTGACCTTGCACGATAAGCAGACCCAGCCGTTGCTCGACTGGTTTGATCACCGTGACCTGCTGCTGCTCGTGGACGGCGTCGGGACCAGTGAGGAAGTGTTCTCCAAGCTGCTGGCCGGGCTATGGCCGGGGATACCGACGGACCGGATCGCGCAGCTGGCGGGGGTAAGCGAGCCGGTCCCCATGGGGCCGCCGGCCGCGGACGACGCCGAGGATTTCAGCGCCATCGCGATGGAGGTGGTCATCGAAGTACCCAGGGGGAGCCGGAACAAGTACGAGTTCGACCACGACCGCCATGTGATGCACCTGGACCGGCGGTTGTTCTCGGCGACCGTCTACCCGGCCGACTACGGCTTCGTTCCCGACACCCTCGCCGAGGACGGTGATCCGCTGGACGCCATGGTGCTGATGGAGGAGCCGGTGTTCCCCGGGTGCTGGGTCAGCGCCCGGCCGATCGGGATCTTCTGGATGGAAGACGAGAAAGGCCCGGACGCCAAGATCATCTGCGTCCCCCTGGGTGATCCGCGCTGGGACGAGGTGCGGGACCTCGGCGACATGCCGACCCATCTGCGCAGGGAGATCCATCACTTCTTCGATGTCTACAAGGAGCTCGAGCCGGGCAAATCGACGTCGACGACGGGCTTCGAGGGCCGGGAAGCGGCGCTGGGGGAGATCGCCGCCTCCCGGGCGCGCCTTTTGCACCACCAGCGGACCGAGGTGCCCGCGAGCTAGAGCCTGAGGAGTGGCCACGGGGGGTGAGCGTGTCGCGATACCAGTCCGCGATGGCGACGCCGATCTCGTCCGGTGAGTCCTCTTGGATGAAGTGGATGCCGGCGACCGTCACCTCGGTCTGGTCCGGCCAGGCCCGGCAGAACTCTCGCTGGCGGCCGGTGAGAATGGCGCCGGGCTCGGCGTTCACGAACAGCTTGGGGACGGTGCGGTCAGCGGGCTTGGGTGTCGGGGAAGGCGAGAACTTCCTCAATAACGTCAGGCATGGCATGAACTCTCTTCTCGGCTGCTCCGATGGTAAGCGAGCGTCGTGGACGCGGGTGGGAGGCAGGCCGGCCAAGGC
>JBAPYC010001280.1:0-2966 GCA_049284535.1 Streptosporangiaceae bacterium | reverse complement strand
ACAGCAACCTGCACGCTATCGACCCTCACTGCCGATACAACGGTAACGGCAGAATTCCTTTCTTAGGTCGACGCCCGCGGCGAATGGGCAGCGGCCACCCGAGAGAAGCGCAGGCTAAAGGGCCGGTCCCCGCGGGAGTATCGCCCCGGTGTCGGTGCCGGCGGGAGGGTGCCGTAGGCGCGGCCTAGCGGCACGAGCAGATCAGACTGTTCTGCACGCGTCAATTGGGGAGCGCCGAGTGTCCTGAGGCGCGCCTAACGGCGGATCTCGCTTGTCAAGCGGTACTCAGCGCAAACTACAGTCCGTGACGGGAGCGCGGTGGCTCCGCACGCCGGATCGCCGATTCCGCGCGCCGGTAATCGCGCTGGACCAGGTGCGAGGCCGCGCGCAGATGGGCCAGTTCTGTACGCATGGAAGCGGGACCTTTCGCGAATCGACTCGGCAGCTGAGTGAACTGCCACATCTTGTTTGTCAATTGGCAATCCGGCCCCTTCTCACGGTGGGTCGAGCCTGTACTGCTGGGTGGTCCAGCCGCGCCTGCGGTGGTGCCACGGGATAAAGCGACCATGCAGGACCTTGGACCTGTCCGAGCCCGGCCGCGGCGGCAATGCCCCCGGCCCGCAGCGGCCACCCCGCATCGGCCAGCACCTCCAGCAGGTCAAGGTAGGAAGACGGCAGCACCGACTGCGCAAGGCCCGGCCGCCACGCCGGCACCGTCACCACCCCAATCGGCGACCCGTCGGCCAGCCGCGAGCCGGCCGGCACCGGATCAGCTGCCGTCGGCTCGTCCGTGCCTGCCCCGCCGAGGATCCCGGTGACCGTTTCCCGGGTGATCTCCAGCCGGGACAGCCTCTCCCCGGCCCGCGCCAGCCGCTATTCCAACCGCGCGAGCTCACCGCGCAGTTCATCCACCTCGCGGTGGGCTGCCGCCTCACGCCGCTGCAATTCCCCGGTCAGCGAAGCCATCGGGCATCTCCTCGCTCCTACCCGAAGCAGTACGAGATGCCCCGTCGTCATGGCCGGCCAGCCTGCATCTTCCCAGCTCAGCACGTCCCTGAAGAAGAGCTACCCCCATCCCCATCTGCCCGGCCGGGAGCCAGCCTCATGCGTCCAGTATCGCGGCCACGCGCCCGGACTGTGCCGCTGTGACCAGTTCCTCGTAATCGCGGGTGACTTGATCGGCATAGGAGGCGGCGAACACGGAAACCGCGTCGTCGAACTGGTTTCCCCGGCCCAGGTATCCCGAGATCGTCGCGGCATCGCCGGACCGGCTGTGCGCTCGTGCCAGCGTCCGGCCGCACACCTGAGCATAGCTTGCCAGCCCGTTCGGAGTTATGGCGTCAAGGTTCACCGAGCCTTTCATGTCCCTGTATTGCCGCACGTAGTAGTCATGGCCGCGATCACTGGTCCAGCCGAGGAACATGTCGCTGGCCGCCTGCATCAGCCGCTGGCCGACAACAACGCGCTGTCCTTGGTGCTCGAACTCGGACTTGCCGGCGTGGGGCTCGAGCACAGCCTCCATCGCCTCTTTGAGCTGCAGGAACAACGGTGAGCGCGCATCCGCGTCGGTGAGCAGGCTCAGGTAACAGCGGGTACCCACGCTTCCGATGCCTACGACCTTTCTGGCGGTATCCAGCACGGTGTAGCGCTCAAGCAGCGGTCGGCGGTCGGGCGGCAGCGACTTGGCGTACGAGGCGATCATGGCCGCACCGTCGAACGTCTCCGGGTCGAGATGGCCGATCAGCGGCGGATCGTCGATGATCTTCCGCGTGCCGTTGGCCCCCGTAGTGAGCTTCGGCAGGACCCGCAGGCTGGTGCGCTGACGGACTCTAGCGACGCGCAACTGGCGTCTGAGGTCTTTGGCCTGCTCTTGCTTCGCGATCGCGAGGACCGTGGCAACGTTGATGTGGTCGTACCAGACGTCCAGCGGTCCCATCGCCGCGAGTTCGCCCATCCGGCTGCGGTATGCCTGTACGGCAGCACCGGCCATCGTGGCGGCCTGCCCTTCGTCGACACGGAGGTTGCGGGCAGCGAGGACCACGCTTACCGCAAGGCGCTTGACGTCCCACTCCCAGGGACCGGGCAGGGTTTCGTCGAAGTCGTTGACGTCGAAGACCAGGTTCCGCTCTGGGGTGCCGAACACGCCGAAGTTACCGAGGTGCGCGTCGCCGCAGGCCTGCACCCGCAACCCGGTGGTGGGCGTTTTGGCGAGGTCGTTTGCCATGATCACGGCGGAGCCGCGCAAGAACGCGAACGGCGATGTGAGCATCCGCCCGTAGCGGACAGGAACCAGATCGGGCAGCCGCGGGCGGTTGTTCTCCTCCAGGACCGTAACCGGGTCGGCGCGGTTCGCCGGCGCCCTCCAGGTCCCGTGAGAGGAACGCGGAACAGCCCGGCGGAGGGCCGCTCCGGTGCGCCTGCGCTGTTCGTATGTCCCTCCCGGGGTCATCCGGCCGCCTCCAGGCATTCTCGCTGGGCCACCACGACCTATTTCGGGTCCGGCCCGGTCAGCAGCTACCCTCAGCTTTTCACCGGGGCCTTGCCAAGCCCCTGCCTCACGGCAATGACGTCGGCCTGTCCCAAGCCCGCTTCTACCAGCGCATGCCACCTGTGGTCGATGGCGGCGGCAACCGGCAGTGTCTGGTCCCCCGCCTCGGCGAGCGCCAAGTCGACGTCCTTGGTCGCCCAGCGCAGCGAGAAGTCCGGGGATTCGTCTCCGGCATCAATCTTGGCTAGCTTCAACAGCGCTACGGGCGCGTTGAGCGGGCTGCCCTGCAGTGCGTCACGGAGCGCTTGGTGGTCCACGCCAAGCGTGTCGGCCAGAGCCACCGATTCCGCGATGCCCTCCATGAGGAACGCCAGCCAGGTGTTCAGCACCAGCTTCAGCCGACTGCCGGCACCGGCCTCACCCAGCCAGAGGGTCCTGCTGCCGATGGCGCCGAACACGGGCGCGAGCACCGCCCGCG
>JBAPYC010001279.1:0-1797 GCA_049284535.1 Streptosporangiaceae bacterium | reverse complement strand
GGCACGGCCGCGGTGGGCGCCACCGCAGATCCAGTGCCGGGCAACTTCGAGCCCAGTTCGGTGACGTTCGTCGGCACGGCCACCGGCTGGGTGATCGGCCAGGCCGGCTCTGGAGCCAGCAGCGAGGCCAGCACCTCGGTCGTGCGCACCGGCGATGGCGGCCGGACCTGGGCCGCCGTGCGCGCCCCAGCGGCCGGGCCGCCGGACGGCGCGACCGGGGCCGGCGAGATCCGGTTCCTGAACCTGCAGGACGGCTGGGCGTTCGGTCCGGGCCTGTTCGTCACGCACGACGGTGGCCAGGACTGGACCCAGGTCAATACGCATGGGCTGCGGGTCACCGACCTGGAGACGGTCGGCAGCCGGGCGTTTGCGCTGTTCGCCTCGTGCACCGGCGGCGGGACGGCCTTCGCCGCCCAGTGCACGCAGTTCACCTTGTACTCCTCGCCCGCAGGCGGCACCGCCTGGACGCCGGTGGGCGCGGCCACCACCGGGCTGACCGACGGAGCCGCCAGCGAGGCGGCCTCGCTGATCCTGACCGGCAGCCGCGGCTACGTGCTCGGCCCGGACGGCTCGCTGTACTCCGGGCCGGCCGACGGCAACGGCGCGTGGACCCGGGTCAGCTCGATCATCTCCGCGTGCGACGTCGGCTCGCCGCAAGCCGGCGGTCAGCCCGCGGGTGTACTGCTCGGCGCGGTCAGCTCCAGGGCTCTGGTCATGGCGTGCACCTCCGCAGGGGGCGCCGGCCAGACTACGGTGCTGTCCTCGCCGAACGGCGGGGTCAGCTGGCTGCAGATGGGCACCCCGCCCGCCGCCGGCGCCGTCCGCTCGCTGGCGGCGAGCCCGTCGGAGAGCCTCGTCCTGGGTACCAGCACGGGCATCGCCGTGCTGCCGGCGGGCGAGATCAGCTGGCGCATGGCCACTCTGGACGCGAGCGCCCCGGCCGGCGGGTTCAGCTACGTGGGCATGACCACCGACAAGCAGGGCATCGCGCTACCCGCGAACCCAGCCCTCGGGACGGTCTGGTTCACCTTCGACGGCGGGCAGACCTGGAAGCCGTCGAAGGTCAGCGGGTCCTAGGCGCTGTCTTCGGGAGAGCTGTTTCCCCACTGCTGTTCCCACGGCGCCGGGCGGGCTCGGGGGTGAAATCGCCGGCCGTCAGCCGCAGCTCGCGGAACAGGTCGAAGATCTCCTGCAGCTGGCCGCCGGAGAAGCCGGCCAGGCCGAACTCCGCTGCCATCAGGTCCCGGGTAGCCCGCGGGACCACGTCGCGGCCGGCTTCGGTGATCGCGGCCAGGCGGCCCCGGCCGTCAGAGGGGTTCGGCCTGCGGATCACCATCTTCTGATTTTCCAGCCGGCCGATGATGTTGGTGACGCTCGTGGGGTGGACCATCAGCCGTTCGCCGATCACTCCCAGCGGCAGCTCTCCGCGGCGGCTGAACGTGAGCAGGACCAGGGCCTCGTACCGCGCGAACGTCAGGCTATAGGGCTTCAGCAGGGCGTCGAGCTCGGCCAGCAGGATCTGCTGGGCGCGCATGATCGAGGTGACCGCGGCCATGGACGGCGAAGGACCGAACCGGCGCTCCCAGATCTGCGCCGCGCGGTCGATGGGATCGAACGGCAGCTCCAGCGGCTTGCTCACGGTATAACCGTTTTCTCGGCCGCCCAGTAACGGGAACCTGACTGGCAGGCGGGGCGGGCTGGGCCGGGGGGAGGCAGCGGCTGAGCCGGCGGGGCTAGGCCGGGCCCGGGTGCGCCGGCAGGGCTAGGCCGGGCCCGGGTGCGCCGGCAGGGCTAGGC
>JBAPYC010001278.1:0-10174 GCA_049284535.1 Streptosporangiaceae bacterium | reverse complement strand
GCGCGACGGCCAGCCAGCGGTTCAGCGTCTCCAGCTCGGGCACCGGGAACGGCTGCCCGGCGACCGCGGCCCGCACCCCGGCGTCGATCGCCTCGCGCAGCTCCCGTGCCTGGGCCAGCGCGCCGGCGTCTACCGCCAGGTCACCGTGGCCGGCCGCATGCAGCCAGCCGGCCAGGTCGGCGGGCTCGCGCAGGTACTCCAAGCCGCTGCCCTGCCGGTCGCGACGGGTATTGACCAGGTCCAGGCTGGGCCGCCCCCCATACCAGACCCAGCTGCGTGCGCTCCGCCTTGCGGCCAGCTGATCGGGCTCTAGCTGATCGGGCTCCATAACCGGATGATAGGTTACTTAGGTAGTAACCGGAAAGCCGGTTACCCAGACTCGGGGAGCGCGCTTGTCCGCCACCGGACTGACCAGCGAGCCACAGCAGGCCACGCTGTCGCGCCGGGTGATCCTGGTGATGGCCGTGGCCTGCGGTGTCTGCGTCGCCAACGTCTACTACGCGCAGCCGATCAGCCCGCTGTTCGCCGCGGATTTCCACGTCGCCGCGTCCGCCGCCGCCGTGGTCCCGGTCGCCTCCCAGCTAGGTTACGCGGCCGGGCTGTTCCTGCTCGTCCCGCTGGGCGACCGGTTGCGGGCCAGACCGCTGATCCTGACCCTGCTCCTACTCACCACGGCCGGCCTCCTGGTGGCCGGGACCGCATCCAGCCTGGCCGTGCTGACCCTGGCGGTGGCCGCGGTCGGGATCACCACGGTGGTGCCGCAACTCCTGCTGCCCATGGCCGCGGGCATGGTCGAGGACGAACGCCGCGGCGCGGTGTCCGGCATGCTGCTGTCCGGGCTGCTTGGCGGCATCCTGCTGGCCCGGACGTTCTCCGCCACGCTGGGCGGCTGGCTGGGCTGGCGCGCCCCGTTCCTGATCTCGGCCGGGCTGATCCTGGTCCTGGCGGGCGTGCTGCTCCGGCTGCTGCCGGACACCACCCCGACCTCGCGGCAGCATTACGGCGCGCTGCTGGCCGCGCCGTTGCGGCTGCTGGCGGCCGAGCCCGCACTGCGGCGGTCGTGCCTGAACCAGGCGCTGATGTTCGGCGCCTTCAGCGCGGCCTGGACCACGGTGGCGCTGCTGGTGACCGGGCCGGCCTTCGGCCTGAGCACCCAGGCGGTGGGGGTGCTGGCCCTGGTCGGCGCGGGCAGCGTGCTGTCCACCCCGTTCGCCGGGCGTCGCATCGACAAGGTCGGGCCGGAACCGGTCAGCCTGGTCTGCTTCGCCGGCGTGCTGGCCTCGGCCGGGGTACTCCTGCTGGCTGATCTGCACGGCGCCGCGGGCCTGATCCTGCTGGGCGCCGGCATGCTGCTGCTGGACACGTTCGCCCAGTGCAGCCAGGTCGCCAACCAGGCCCGGGTGTTCGCGCTGGCGAGCCAGGCCCGGGCCCGGCTCAACACCGCGTACATGACCAGCGTGTTCATCGGCGGCAGCATCGGCTCCTGGCTCGGCGTGCGGGTGTACGACGCACTGGGCTGGCCCGGGATATCCGGGCTGGTCGGCGTGGCCGCCCTGGTGGCGCTGGCCCGGCACGGGCTCTACCTGCGGGGCCGGATCAGCCACCAGCCCGGGCCTGCGTCAGGTGATCCCGCAGCTCTGCGCCGAACCGCTCCGGCTGATCCAGATGCGGACCGTGACCCGAGTCCTCGATGACCACCTCACGGACCCGGCCGCCGGCCACGGCATAGCCGTTGAGTACGGTCCGGGTCTGGGCCACCATCGGCTGCGGCGGCCAGGTCTCCTGCCCCGGCCAGCCCGGGATGGCGCCGAGCGAGCCCAGGTAGGCCAGGTCATACAGGGACGTGTCGGAGACGATGACGTCGTCGGCGCCACGCACCCAGAGCACGGGCGGCTTGGGCTCGACCCCGGACAGGTCCGCGATGCGGAAGTGCGTCGGGGCCATGGTGTTGAGCACGCCCCGGTCCCCCGGCGCGAACCCGGGCCAGGCGTCCACCGGGCGCGAGGTGCCCGGGTAGTGGTCATCGCCGATCCGGGTAGACAGCATGGACTCCACGAAGATGTCCAGGGGAACGGGCACGTACGGCGGCTTGACGTAGTGGGCCAGCAGCACCTGGCGCGGCGACAGCGGGCCGTCATCGCCGCGGTCCTTCCCGGCCAGCCGCTCCACGAATTCCGGGTTGGCGCTGCCGCCGCCGGACCCGGCACCGTACGGGTCGCACAGCATGCCGTCCAGGCCCCTGGTCCCGCCGAAGCCGAACGGGGAAACCGGGTCCACCAGCGTCAGCGACGCGACCCGGTGCGTGCCCGGCCGGTCCACCAGGTGCTGCAGGACCACCCCGCCGCCCATGCTCCAGCCGACCAGGTGCACCGTGTCCAGCTTCAGCGCGTCGATCAGCGCAGCCAGGTCATCGGACCAGTCCCGCACCCCGCGGGTGGCGTCCACCGGCTCGTCGTCGGTGTCGCCGAAGCCGCGCAGATCGACGGCCAGCGGCTGGTAGGACTCCGGCAAGGCCAGCATCGTGGGCTGCCAGAACAGCGAGGACGACACGTTGCCGTGCACGAAGAGCACGGCCGGGCCGCTGCGTCCGGCCACCGACAGCAGGTTCGTGGTGAGACGGCTAGTCGGCACCCGTTCGGCCTCAATACCTGGCAGCAACGTATCCATCTGGCTTTCCTCGGCCCTCGGTGTTAACGGAACTGGGTGCTAGCGGAACCTGTGACGCGTATGACTGAAAGTACCCTTGCCGAAGGCCAGGACCTTGGCCGGCTCGACGCGGAACACCTCCGCGCCACCGCCGCCTCCAGGAGGGGCGAAGCGGCCGTCGCGCGCCTCGAACTGCCACTGGCCGTCCCACTTGCCCGCCCAGGCCCGGGCCAGCTCGCCGAGGAGGGCCTCGTCGGTCACCGGGACGGCCTCGCCCTCGACCGAGACGTCGAGCCCCTCGTCCCAGCGGTTGCAGCCGGTCAGCAGGACCACATGCGGGTTAGAGCGCAGGTTGACGGCCTTCTGCTCGCCCCCGCCGGTGCAGAAGTACAGCGCCCCGTCGTGCCACACGGCGACCAGCGGGGTCAGGTGCGGGCGGCCGTCGGCCCGCACGGTGACGATCCAGAACAGCTGGGCCCCCTCGAGCACCCGGCGGGCGTCGTCCCAGCTGGTGGCCTCGGTGCCGGGATCGCTGAAGCGGGCGTCGAGTTCGGTCACGGGATCGGTCATCGTTCCTCCTGTTCGGTTCGGCCGGGCTCGGGCTGGCCGGCCACGAGCCGGTCGATGCGGGCGGCGGCGGTCAGGTCGCCGAGGGCCGCGCCATTGCGCATCACGGCCACCGCGACCCCGGCGTCCGAATCGGCCCAGGCGGCCGAGCCGTTGGCGCCGATCATGCCGAACGCGGCGCCAGGGCGGGTCGTGACGCCGCCGGGGCGGGCCGGGCTGTAGCCGAACGCCCACTGCGCGGGGAAGCCCATGACCTCGTCCGGCCCGGTGAAGGAGATCGCGGACATCTCGGCCAGGCGCGACGGCGAGACGAGCCGGATGCCGTCGACCGGCCCGAGCAAGGCGGCGTACATACGGGCCGCGCCGCGGGCGGTCATGGTGCCCAGCGACGGGATGTCGGCGGTGAGCACGTCGTCGCGGTTGGCGAACGCGGACGGATCGCGCAGGGCTGGGGGCGTAGCCCGGTCCGCCGGGGAGCCTGCAGGGGGTTGTTCCGGCTCGGGAGCGCCGGCGGGGCGGCGGGCCATCCGCGGCAGCAGCCGGGGCGGGACCGCGAAGCAGACCTCGTCGGCCAGGCCGAGCGGGCCGGTCACGGTGTCGCGCAGGAGCTCGCTGATAGTGCGGCCGGTCAGCCGGCGCAGGGTCTCACCGAGCAGAAAGCCGAAGGTCAATGCGTGGTAGCCGAACTTGGTGCCCGGCTCCCACCAGGGCGTGGCGGCAGCCAGGACCGCGCACATGTGCTCCCAGTCGCACAGCTGCGCCACCGTCGTCCCGGCGGGCAGGCCAGGCAGGCCTGCCGTATGCGCCAGGACGTGGCGTACGGTGATGTGCTCCTTGCCTTCCGACGCGAAGCCGGGCCAGATGCTGGCCAGCCGCAGGTCGTAGTCGAGCTCGCCGGATTCGGCCAGGACGTGAGCGAGCGTGGCCGCGACGCCCTTGGCCGCGGAGACGGCGAAGAACAAGGTGCCGCTGCTGACCGCGGTACCCGCGGCCGGGTCGGCCTGCCCGCTCACGGCGTCGGCGATCAGGCGGCCGCGGGTGTACACGGCGGCCTGCAGGCCGGTTTCGGCGCCGGAGCAGACCAGCTCGTCCAGCGAGGCCTGGACCTTTTCCTGCAGGTCAGCCATGGTCCGGGGTTCCGAGCTCGCGGGCCAGGGCGGTGAGCTGGTCGGTGGTGCCCTGCTGGCGCCAGCGTGGTTCTTCGTGGCCGTCGAGGAACGTGCCCTGCTCGGTGAGCAGGAGCCGGGTGCCATCGGGCGCGCCGCCGCCATTACCGTCGCGGGCGGGGCGGAATTCGACGGTGGTCAGGGAGACGGTCATGAGGATGTCCGCGGTGCACATTGTGGAGGTGTAGACGATCCGCTCGTCCGGCAGTATGTCCCGGTACAGCGACTCGAACGTCATGACCGGGGTGCTGCCGCGAGCCCCGTGAGTGCCCCGGGCCACCTCGCGGCCGCCGACCCGGAAGTCGAGTTCGTGTGCTGTGTCCGGA
Source organism: Streptosporangiaceae bacterium (assembly GCA_049284535.1). Classification (GTDB taxonomy): domain Bacteria; phylum Actinomycetota; class Actinomycetes; order Streptosporangiales; family Streptosporangiaceae; genus Palsa-504. Next base: position 5,469 of record JBAPYC010001278.1, on the reverse strand, counting down.
TCGGGGGCGAACCAGCGGGCCTTGGCGGCGGGATCGGCCCAGGCTGCGAAGACCCGGGAGGCCGGGACCGGGTAGAAGCGCTCGAGGGTGAACGTGGCGTGGATGGCGTAATGGGCCATAGGGTCAGCTACTTCCTCGCTGCGTCTGTGTCTGTGTCTGGTCCTGGGCCAGATAGTCGCCGAGCCGATCGAGGCGCTCCTCCCAGGCGGAGCGCTGCGCGGTGACCCAGGCCTCGGCCGTCCGCAGCGCGGCAGGTTCGATGTGGCAGGTCCGGACCCGGCCGGTCTTCTCCGAGCGAACCAGGCCGCAGGCCTCGAGCACCTGCAGATGCTGCATGACCGCGGGCAGCGACATGGCCTGCGGCCGGGACAGCTCGCTGACCGAGGCGGGACCGCGGACGAGGCGCTCCACCATGTCCCGCCGGGTGGGGTCGGCCAGCGCCTGGAAGACCTGGTCCAGCGAGGCCGAATAGTTAACCACTCGCTTAACTATAGGTCATTCAGGTCAGCAATGCGACTAGGAGCGCGACTAGAGCGACGGCCACGATGGTGGCGGTGACCAGCTGCAGGCGGCCGCGGCGGTGGTGCGCCAGCCGGCCGAGCTGCCAGATCACCGGGACGGTGGCCAGGATGATCAGGCCGGGGATAAGTTCCTTCTTCAGCAGTACGCCGCCTACCGCGGCGAAGGACAGCGCCGTCCGCGTCCAGGCCAGCGAGGTCCGGGCGCGGGCCAGGCCGGGGGCGGCTTCCTCGATGTCGCCGGGTGGCTCGTGGGCGGGTGGCTCGTGGGCCGGGCCGCCGGGCTGTACGGTGCCGGTCATCGCAGAGCCGAGATCAGGACGACGGCGGCGGACAGGATCGCGACCACGGCGATGACGGTGGCCAGCAGCCGGGGCATGACCGAGCGGGGCAGCGGGCGGCCCTGACGCATCGCACGCTGGCTGCGGACCCACTCGCCGTACGCCGCCACCGCCACGACCGCGCCGAACACGATTAGCGGCAGGCCGAGTATGCGCCGGCCCCAGGGCACGCCCGGGAACGCCGGGAGCAGCTGGACCACGCCGAGCCCGGCCACCACCAGCGCGAGCGCGGTCCGGCTCCAGGCCAGGAAGGTGCGCTCGTTGGCGAAGGTGAACCGGGCATCGGGTTCCGTGCCCTCGTCGTCCGGTCCCGCGCTCGGGGGTGTGGTCATGGCCCTACTATCCACCCGGGCGCGGCTCGGCTGACTAGCGGATCCGCTGGCTACAGGTGCTGCTGGACGAACGTGCGCAGGGCCTGCTCCAGCTGGGCCGAGAAGGGCAGCGGCTTGCCGTAGCCGGCCCCGGTGCGGGACGCATCCTGCTTGAGCACGTGGTCCACACCGTTCAGCCGGACGAAATCGGTGCTGGCGCTGGCGTGGCCCAGGCCGGCCACCAGCCGATCGACCTCACCGCAGCTCACCTGGATGTCGGCGTTGCTGCAGCTGACCAGGACCGGGGAGCCGGAAGGCAGGCGCGCGGCCAGCTGGGCCGGGTCGTACCTATCGGCTTGCGAGAGGAACAGGGCCGTGCTGGGGCTGAGCAGCGAGGACAGGCCGTCTGGCAGAGCCGCCGGGACGGTGCCCTTGGTGCGCAGCTGGGCGATGGCCGCGGTGAGCGTTTTCTTCAGGCTGCTGGCCTGCGCGGCGGTGAGCTGGCCGGCCGTCTGGGCCGCGGCGATCTGCGCGTCGACCTGGGTGGCGATGAGGTCGAGGTAGCGGGCGCTGAGCGGCTCGAGCAGGCCGAGGGCATGCACGGGCGGGACCTTCCCGGCCTCGCCGGTGGCCAGCAGCAAGGCGAACAGCGCACCCTCGCTGTGGCCGATGACGCCCAGGCGGCTGCGGTCGACCCCGGGCTGCCGGGCGAGGAACTCCAGCGCGGCCGCGGACTCCTGCTCGAACGGGCCGATGCCGATGTCGGCAATCCGGTTCTTGTAGGGGTCCACGCCGGTCTGGCCGCTGCCCAGCTTGTCGTAGCGCAGGCTGGCCACCCCGTCGGCGGACAGCCAGCCGGCGAGGGTCTTGAGGGTATTGACCGAGCCGGAGATCAGCGGGCTGTTGCCGTTGCGGTCGGTGGGACCGCTGCCGGCGATGAGCAGGACGGCCGGGACCGGCCGCGGGGGCGGGCGCGTCCGAGCCGCACGCGGCGAGCAGTACGGTCGCGGTCAGGGCGGCCGCGACGGCAGCGATCATGGTGGCGCCCCTGGTGGCTGCCGGGAGGCGATGGTGGCGCGCCACGGCGATCAGATCCCGGCTGCGGCGCAGACGGCGGCGACGGTGTCCTCGGGGCTGGGCACCGAGACGATCAGCCGGGAGTACGGCGACTTCTCGTCGAGGTCGATCCGGACCGCGGGCTGGTTGGGGTGCACGGCGGTGAAGTCCTTGCCCTCGCGGGACTGCCGCACGCCGAGGGCGGTCCGGCCGGGTATCCCGGTGCCCGCGAACTTGACCCCGCGGATCACGTTCCACGGGGTGAGCTCGACCGTAGCGGCCTGCACGGACCTGACCGGGACCCGCACGTCGCCGTGCACGGCGCCCAGCTTTTCCTTCCAGGACAACCTGACCACCAGGTCGGGCCCGTCGACAGTGACGGTGGCCATCAGAGCCTCCTCAGGATTGGTTCGCTCACGATTTGTTCGCTCAGGATTTGTTCGTCAGGAAGAACAGGCCGCCCACCTGCCCGGTCCGGTCGTAGCTGACCCGGCCGGTCTGGTCGGCCGCCTCGAAGGACAGCGGGACGTCCACCACGGTGTAGTCACCCACCTGATGGGCGACGGGTTCACCCATTCCCCGGTAGGCACCGGCCAGGCCGATAACCTGCGCCCAGACCGCGGCCAGGCCGTCGGCGTCGAGCTTCGCCGCGACGGCCGGGGAGAAGTCGGCGCAGGCCTGTTCCCAGCGGTGTTCGGCCAGGTCGGCGAACAGGGCGGCGGCCCGGCCGGTCGCACCGGGCAGAATCGAGGCGTTCATGGGCGCTCCAGTTCTCGGGTCGAGCGGGCGGCCGAACCGCTGGAAGGCCGCCTGCCGGGTGGTGCCCAGCAGCTCGCCGATCTCGGCCCAGGTGTGACCGGACTGCCGGGCCAGCTGAACGGCCTCGCGCAGGCCGTCTTCGACGACGCGCGCGAGCGAGCGGATCACGGCGACGGCGTCCAGGGGCGCCAGCGCCGGGCCGTCCGGCACGTCGTCCATGGCCATCCTCGCCGCCCCGAGTACCCGCGCCACGGCGGACGGGTCCCCGCCCGGCGCCGCGTTCCGCACGTTGTCAAGACTGCCTTCACGAATCTCACGTGTCAAGTCTTCGTTAACGTTTGCGGCTACGGCGTGCCGCGCCCGGCGCGCCGCGCTGCGGCAGGTGGCGTCGCAGAAAACCCGGATACGTCCACGTCCTTCCTGCATGGGGAGTGGTCGTCCACAGAAGGCGCAGCGCCGGTCCGGCGTGTTACTGTTGGCCACGATCGACCTCCTGACCCATGATCGTCGCACGAAAATATTAGCACGAAATTTAAAGCGTGCTAGGCCGACGGGGTGGCGGCGGTGCGGAGGGTGGCGAACTCGGCGGTGATGGTGTCGAGGGTCCAGTGGGCGTTAAGGCCGCTGGGGTTAGGCAGAACCCAGACGGGGGTGCCCGCCAGGGGGACGGACTGCGGGCCAATGGCGGCGCGAGGGTGGCCGAAGGCGGCACGGTAGGCGGTGACGCCGGCGACCGCGAGGATGCGCGGGCGGCGCGCGGCGAGCAGGGTCAGCAGGCGCTCACCGCCGGCGCGGAGTTCGGCGGGCGTCAGCTCGGAGGCCTGGGCGGTGGACCGGGCGACCAGGTTGGTGATGCCCAGGCCGTAGCCGGGCAGCAGGCCTTGCTCGGCCGGGGCCAGCTGGCGCGGGCTGAATCCGGACCGGGCCAGGGCGGGCCAGAAACGGTTCCCGGGCCGGGCGAAATGCCAGCCGGTGGCGGCCGAGTACAGGCTCGGATTGATGCCGCAGAACAGCACGCGCAACGGCTCGCCCGCGGGCGGCAGCACGTCGGGAATGGTGCGATCCCTGGCCGCCTGCAGGTCAGCCGGACCGGGCCGCAGCGGTGAAGCCGTCACCGTAGGTCTCCTGACTTCCGGGGAACCCTATCAATCGCGACGACCAGGCAGCGTCGTGAAACGGCTGGGACGATAGGGAGCCAGCGCGGCGACCGGGCCGGAGGACGTCAGGTCGGCGGTGATGAGGCGGGCCAGCTGGGCGGCCAGGGTTACGCCGCTGTGCGTGACGGCAACGTAGAGGCCGTCGGCGCCGGGGACCGGGCCCACGATGGACTGGCCGTCGGGCGGCAGCGGCCGGGCGCAGACCTGGAAGTCCACGACGGCGGCGTCGTCCAGGCCGCGGACGGTGCGCCGGGCCCGGGTCAGCAATTCGCCGGCCCAGCGTCGCAGTTCCGGTTCCGGGGTGTGCAGATCCACGGCGGCAGTGGCGTCCTCGGCCTCCAGGTGGACCAGTCCGCCGGCATGCGGCCGCAGGCTGAGCTCGGGAGTGTGCAGCAGCCGGACCGGGGCGTGTTCCGGAGCGACCGGGCCGACCCGGACCACCAGGCCGGGGGCGGCTGAGCCCGGGGCGTCCCAGGGGACCAGCGGGACCGGATCCGCCAGAGTGGGGGTCCAGCGGCCGGCGCAGCAGATCACCTGGTCGGCCGGGTGGACCTGGCCGTCGGCGGTGCGTACCTGGGGTGGCTGGCCCGGAGCGGTGTCGATGCTGGTCACATGGCCGGCCTCACCGGTCGCCAGGGCGGCGCCGTGCTGGTGGGCGCGGGCGACCAGGCGCTGGATCAGGGGTTCGGTCAGGACATAGCCCTCGGCCGGGAAAAACGCGGTGGCCGTGGAGATGGCAGCGGGGTGGAGGGCGGCCGGGTGGAGGGCGGGCTCGAGCTCGGCTGCTTCGGCCGGGCTAATGATGCGGGCGGGGTAGCCCCATTCGGTCAGGCGCCGGACGCGGGCTTCCAGCGCGGCACCCGAAGCGGCGAGCTCGAGGTGGCCGACCGGGCGGTACCAGGCGTCGCCGTGGAGATCCGGGGCGAGTTCGGCCCAGGCCCCGATTCCGGCTGCGTTGAGGTCGTGATACGCCCGGGGCGCCTTGTCATTGGAGTTGAGCCAGGCCAGGCTCCACCGGCTGGTGCCCCGGCCTGGCTGGTCCCGGTCGAGGAGGGTGACATGCGCTCCGGCGGCGGCGAGCGCGTCCGCCACCGCGGCGCCCATTACCCCGGCCCCCACGACCACGAACCGCTCACTCACCACGCCCCCATTATGCGGTCAGGCCGGGGCGACGCTAATGGCGTGGATGTCGCTCTCGGGTTGTTAGAGCTACCCCAGAGCGGCATCCACGCCTTATGAAACGTAGGGAGGTTGGGTGATTTGAGGCCAGTGTGGTTCGCGAACGCTGTGGGGTTACGTGGACGACGCGGAGTGGAGAGCGTGATGG
>JBAPYC010001277.1:0-1803 GCA_049284535.1 Streptosporangiaceae bacterium | reverse complement strand
ACCGGCACGGGCGCGGGCTGCGCGGGCGGCTGGTGCCGCCCACTGTTCCGCTCTACCGCAGCCGGTCCCAGCAGTTCGACGACATCGTGCTTGAGGCGGTGGCCCGGCTCGAGCCGCGCTGGGAAAGCGAGCTCTCCGACGTGGAGTTCGCCGTCCAGGAGGTCCCGGACGCCGACGTGCCCGGCGATGAGGTCGTGCCGCTGGCCCGGATCGTGCGCGGCTCGCCCGATACCAGCGACCCGGGGAATCCTGCCACCGGCCCGCGCATCGTGCTGTTCCGGCGGCCACTGCTGGCCCGGGCCGAGGACGAGGACGAGCTGAGCGAGCTCATCTTCGACGTGGTCGTCGAGGAGTTCGCCGAGATCCTCGGCGTGGACCCGGAGATCATCGACCCCGGCTACGGTGAGCTGGGATTATCCCGGCGATATGGCGTCGTAGGAGTTCCGGACGGGCGGCAGGGCGATGGTGCTCAGCGCGCTGGTGACGGGAATGATCGAGGTCACCGTGCTCTGGTTCTTCGTCTCCACCCGGGCGGCGTAGACCGGCCCGGACCCGGCCAGCGGCGTGATCACCAGGGCAAAGGACGATGACCCGTGCTTGGCCGCGGACGGGGCCTGCACCGGCGCGACCACGGTGTGCCCGGCCCGGACCGGCACGACCTGACTGGCGCTCGGTTTCTTGCCCCCGACGGAACCGGCCGGGGCGATCTCGGTGAGCCGGACCCTGGCCGCCGCCCCGGGAGCGGAGAGCACCACCGTGGCCGCCATCCCCGAGCCGCTGGTGTTCCCGGCCACCACGGCCTGCTCGCTGATGGGCGCCGAGGCGGCCGTGAAGGCGCCCACGCCGCTCCCCGGCACCAGCACGGACGCGGTGACCGGCACGTTCGAGGTGACCTCCAGGGCGGCCGCGGTGCCGCCCAGCGGGGTCAGCGGCACGTAGGAGGCGGACTGGCCGGGCAGGTCGATGCTCTCGGCGCCGAACGGCTGATAGTGCCCCTGCGGGGTAATGGCGAGCACGCTCACCTTGGCGCTGGCACTGCCCGGCACGGCCAGGAACAGCCCGGCCGCCTTGCTGGACGGCGGCACCCCGGGGATCAGCAGACTGGTCGCCGGCGTGGCCGCGCTCGGCAGCCAGCTGGTGGTGCTGCCGTGGGAGGAGCCCTCGGAGACGTCGGCGGCCACCCGGCCGATGCTGGTGTGGACCTCGATCGCGACCACGCTGGATCCGCTGGCCATCGAGGCCAGGGACTGGGTCACCGTCTGGTCCGGCGGCACCGTGATCCCGGTGTCGTTGCTGGACTGCGCCTGCCCGGCGTCGGTGATGACGGATAGGTCGACGCTGGCGGCCTGGGAATCAACGTTCATCATGTCGACCTGGATCTGGGTCGCGCCGTTGCCCTGGCCAGGTCCCACGAACCACGTGTCGGAGCCGGGCTCTCCGCAGCGCACGGCCCCCAGGCCACTGCCCGCCGCCACCTCGGCCTCCATGGCCGGGGCCATGGCTCCGCTGGCCGTGACCGACCAGCCCTCCGCGGTGGTGCTGCCCTTGCCCGCGGGCTTTCCGGCAGGCACGGTCAGGACGGAGAGCACGCCCCGGTCCTGGCGCCGGATCGGGCTGGCCGCGCGCAGCGAGACGCCCGCGGGCGGCAACGAGGTCAGCTGGAGCTGCCCGCTGGCTGCGCTGGCCGGACCCGAGGCCCCGGCGATCAATGCCACCGTGCCCGAGCCGCCGCCCAGGGCGGGCGGGCAGGCGCGCTCGGCGGATGTGACCGCCACCGGCCGGGTGGCCGCGGCAGTCCGGGTC
>JBAPYC010001276.1:0-6241 GCA_049284535.1 Streptosporangiaceae bacterium | reverse complement strand
GGCCAGTACCTCGTCGTACCGGCGCAGGTCGCGCCGGTACGACTCGACGGTGCTGCGCGCCAGACCGCGCTCCACGACCAGGTACTGCAGGTAAATGCGGACCGCGCCGGATAGTGACTGGCTCACCGGCTCAGCGCAGGACCTCGGCGGCCGGGGTGTAGGACAGCCCGTGCGCCTCGGCGACCGGCTCGCAGGTGAGCTGGCCGGCATGCGTGGACAGACCGAGGGCCAGGGCCGGATCCGCGCGCAGCGCGTCGCGCCAGCCCCGGTTGGCCATCTCCACCACGTACGGCAGCGTGACATTGGTCAGCGCGTAGGTGGACGTGTGCGGCACCGCGCCGGGCATGTTGGCCACGCAGTAGAACAGCGCGTCGTGCACCCGGTACGTCGGGTCGGCGTGCGTGGTGGGCCGTGATCCCTCGAAGCAGCCGCCCTGGTCGATCGCGATGTCGACGAGGACCGCGCCGGGCTTCATCCGGGCCACCAGGTCGTCGGTGACCAGCTTGGGCGCCTTGGCGCCTGGCACCAGCACTGCGCCGATGACCAGGTCGGCGTCGATGACGGCCCGCTCGATCTCATACGCATTGGATGCCACCGTCTGGCAGTGCCCCTGGTAGATGGCGTCGGCCTGGCGCAGCCGGGCGACGTTCTTGTCCACCAGCAGCACCTCGGCCTGCATGCCTAGCGCGATCGCGGCCGCGTTCATGCCGGAGACCCCGGCTCCCAGCACCACCACCTTGGCCGCGTACACGCCGGACACACCGCCCATCAGTACCCCGCGGCCGCCGCCGTCCCGCTGCAGGTGGTGCGCGCCGACCTGCGGCGCCATCCGCCCGGCAACCTCGGACATGGGCGCGAGCAGGGGCAGCGACCCGTCCGGCAGCTGGACCGTCTCGTACGCGATCGATGTGATGCCCGAGTCCAGCAGCGCGTCCGTGCAGGCTTTGGAGGCCGCCAGGTGCAGGTAGGTGAACAGGACCTGGCCGGACCGCATCCGGTGGTACTCCTGCTCGATCGGCTCTTTGACCTTGAGTATGAGGTCACCCTCGCCCCACACGTCGTCCGCGGTGGGCAGGATCTTCGCGCCCGCCGTGGTGAAGTCCTCGTCCGGTAGGGACGAGCCGGTCCCGGCCCCGGCCTCGATGACCACTTCGTGGCCGCCGCGGACGAGTTCGTGGACACCCGCCGGCGTGATGGCCACCCGGTATTCGTGGTTCTTTACTTCCCGGGGAATTCCAATTTTCATTGTGGTCCTTCCAGACTCCAGAGCTTCATTGCTCTTCCGGTGCGTCGGCCGGGCGAAGCCGGTCAAACCCCTGCGACCTGGCCGCATATCCGGCCAGGATCGCGAGATTGGCGGGCCCGTTGTGCAGCTCGCCGGCGAAGATCTTGGTTATCGCCTCGTCCAGTGACAGCCACGCCAGGATCAGCGAGGCCTCTTCGGCCTCGGGCACGAAGTCGCGCTCGTCCTCGGGCACCTCTTCCAGGTCGCGGGCGAGGAAGATGCGCAGCCGCTCGGTGCTGAAGCCGGGTGAGGAGAAGTAGTCGGTGAGCAAACGCCAGTCCCGCGCCCGGTAACCCGCCTCCTCGAGCAGTTCCCGCTCGGCGGTGGCCCACGGCGGTTCGCCGGTGACATCACGCAGGCCCGCCGGGATCTCCCACAGCAGCTGCCCCACCGGATGCCGGTACTGCCGGATCAGCAAAACCCGCTCCAAGGCGTCGAGAGCGAGCACTGCCACGGCGCCGGGGTGCACAACCACATCCCGTTCGGCTACTTTGCCGTCGGGCATCCGGACCTTGTCGCTCCGTACGGCCACCAGCCGGCTACGGAGCAGGTCCGCCGACGAGACGACCGGCCAGTGCGCTTCGGAGTCCGCTATCGTCACGGGCTCCTGCGGCTCGCTCATGCGCTGCTCACGCAGAGGCCACGGCGCGGGCGCCCGCCGGGGTGCTGGCGGCCTTGGACGCCTTCGACCGGGCCAGCGCCGCCTCGATCAGCCCGCTGAACAGCGGGTGCGGGCGGGTCGGGCGGGACAGGAACTCCGGGTGTGCCTGGGTACCCACGAAGAACGGATGATCGGCCAGCTCGGCGAACTCGACCAGGTGGCCGTCGGGCGAGAGCCCGGAAAAGACCAGCCCGGCCGCCTCGAGCGTGCCGCGGTAGGCGTTGTTGACCTCATACCGGTGCCGGTGCCGCTCCTCGACCACGTCCTGGCCGTACATGGCCTGGACTTGGGTACCCGGCTGGAGCACGGCCGGATACAGGCCCAGGCGCATGGTGCCGCCCATGTCCCGCTCCCCCGCCACCACGTCTTCCTGGTCGGCCATGGTCGCGATCACCGGGTTGGGTGTGTCCGGGTTGAACTCGGCGCTGTCCGCCTCGGGCAGGCCGGCCAGATCGCGGGCCACCTCGATGACCATGCACTGCAAGCCCAGGCACAGGCCCAGGATCGGGATGCCATGCTCGCGCGCGTACCTGATCGCGCCGATCTTCCCCTCGATGCCGCGGACGCCGAACCCACCGGGGATCAGCACCCCGTCCACACCCTCCAGTTCGGCCGCGGCCCCCTCCGGGTCCTCGCAGGCGTCGCTGATCACCCAGCGGATGTTCACCTGGGCGTCGTTCGCGAAGCCGCCCGCCTTCAGAGCCTCGGCCGGCGACAGGTAGGCGTCGGGCAGGTCCACGTACTTGCCGACCAGCGCGATGGTGATGCTGTGGGCGGGCCGGTGGACCCGGCGCAGCAATTCGTCCCACTCGCTCCAGTCGACGTCCCGGAACGCCAGCCCGAGCCGGCGCACCACGTAAGCATCCAGCCCCTCGGCGTGCAGCACCTTGGGGATGTCGTAGATCGACGTCGCGTCCGGCGCGGAGACCACGGCCTCCTCGTCCACGTCACACATCAGGCTGATCTTGCGCTTGAGCCCGTCGCTGATGGACCGGTCCGAGCGTGCCACGATCGCGTCTGGCTGGATGCCGATGCTGCGCAGCGCGGCCACCGAGTGCTGCGTCGGCTTGGTCTTGAGCTCACCCGAGGGCCCGATGTAGGGCAGCAGGCTGACGTGCAGGAAGAAGCAGCGGTCCCGGCCGATCTCGTGCCGGATCTGCCGGATGGCCTCCAGGAACGGCTGTGACTCGATGTCACCGACGGTCCCGCCGACCTCGGTGATGACGACGTCGACGTCGTCGCCGCCCATCTGCAGGATGCGGGCCTTGATCTCGTTGGTGATGTGCGGGATGACCTGGACGGTGTCGCCCAGGTAGGCGCCGCGGCGCTCGTTCGCGATCACCGTCGAGTAGATCTGGCCGGTGGTGACGTTCCCCTCGCCCTTGAGGTTGGTGTCGAGGAAGCGCTCGTAATGGCCGACGTCCAGATCCGTCTCGGTCCCGTCATCGGTCACGAACACCTCACCGTGCTGGAAAGGGTTCATCGTGCCGGGGTCGACGTTGAGGTAAGGATCGAGCTTCTGCATCGTGACCCGCAGGCCGCGGAGCTTCAGCAGCCGGCCAAGGCTTGAGGCGGTCAGCCCCTTGCCGAGGCTGGAGGCAACCCCTCCGGTCACGAAGAGATGTCTGGTCTCTACTGACCGGGAATGGGCAGACCGGGAATGAAGTGATGGTGCGGCCACTATGAGGCTCCCGTGGTGTCCGGTAGGGCAAGGAAAAACTGCAGGTCCACGGGCCACCAGAATAACAGGCCGCAGGCGGCCGGCCCGGCATTTGCCTGCCGATGAGCCACCGCGTCGGCCCGGGCGACGTCTTCGGTGTGGTGTGCCTCGCCGAATCTGGCCAGCATGACGGCCGAGGCGACGGCGAGGAAGAAGCCGGCCCAGGCCACGACGGCCAGTCCGGGACGCGTCTGGTCGCCCAGGAAGACGACCCCGATGACGGCCGGCGGGATCGTCTCGGCCAGCACCACGGCCGCGGTGGCGACCGTCACGCTGCCACCCTCCAGGGCGGTGGCGTAGAACATGAATGAGATGATGCCGGCCGCAGCGACCGCATAGGCGGCCGGGTCACGAGCCAGTTCGAGCGGGCTAAAGCCGGTGAGCACGCGGGCGGCGATGCTGAGCACCCCGTAACCGAAGCCCGCGGTGATCCCGAGCGCGGTGGTCCGGTACGGCTCGTTCAGCTTGGCGGCGGCCAGGCCGAGCACGGCCAGGCCCGCGATCGCCACGATCAGCGCGAGCTTGAACATGGCGCCCACCTGCGCGGCGCCCTCCGCGCCGGCCGACGAGCCGAGCAGGCCCACGCCCGCGACCACGCCGAGGACGGCAGCCCACTCGCGCCAGGACAGGGTAACTCCGATCACCCACGAGGCCACCACCGCCGTGACCGCGAGGTTGGATGCGACAAAAGCCTGGACCGCGAACAACGGGAGTTTCTGCAGCGCGACCAGCTGGGCGACGAAGCCGAGCGCGTCCAGCACGATGCTGACCACGAAGCGCCACTGATGCAGCATGCGCACCATGAGGCCGGGGTCGACACCGCCGACACCGCCAGCGGCGGCGTCGGCCGGCTTGTGGCTGGCCGCACGCACCGCGATCGCCTGCATTACCGAGGCGACGCCGTACAGCAGCGCCGCGACGATAGCTGCGCTCAGGCTGACTAGCACCTCACACCTCCCCCGGTATCACTGCTAGCCGGCTGCCCTGGCTGCGCGCCCGTTGCCCGCGCGCTAGCTCTCGGGTAGCCACCTTCTCGCCGGGTTCTCTTTGAGGCAACCATGAGGAGACCCTCAGCATTCCGGCGAGCTTCATGAACTATCATGCCGCGCCCGCTGCCTGGGCGCGACTCACCGCAGCGCGGCGGCCGGATGGGTCTCCCAGCCGGTCCACAGCGGCCGGTACCCCATCCGGTTCCAGAACGGCGCCGACAGCGGGTTCATCTGCGCGTAGTGCAGCAGCGTCGTTTGCACGCCCCGAGCGTCGAGATCGTCGTGCACCCGCCGGACCAGGGCTGCGCCGACCCCGGCGCCGCGCACGTCCGGCCGCACGAACATGGTCTGCAGGTACACGGTCACGCCCGGCCGCGCCATCGTGGCGATCCAGCCCGACTCTTCTGGCGGCTGGACGTGGACCAGGCCAACCGGCCGCCCGTCCTGCTCGGCCAGCCAGACCCAGGCCGGCCGGGCAGCCAGCGCGGTCTCGGTGTCCGCACGGACCAGTGCCTCGGTGGCCGGGCGGAGGAAGGCGGTGCCGAAGAGCGCGTCGTAGCCGATGGTGCCCATCTCAAGTTCGGTCACCGCGTCCAGGTCGGCGAGTCCCGGCTCGCGGATGACCAGGCCGGGCGGGGCGTGCTCCGGCCCGGTGACGGCCGGCCTCGCGGCGGGCCGGACGGCGATCACCGTCCGCGCCTGCATCCCATGCCAGAACAGGGCGTTGATCCCGGTGACGTCGCGGGACGGCCAGCTGATCATGGCCGCGGTGTCCGCTGTGGCGGCCTCGGGCAGCCCGCCTAGGTGCTCGCTCCACTGCTTGAGCAGGTCGTCCATTGCCGCGCCGGTGTCCGCGTCCCGCAGCCGCAGCACCAGGGAGAACCGGTATGCGGGCCCCCAGGTCTGGTTGAGCGTGCCGTCCGGGACGTGCTCATGCCGGCAGACCGCGATCCCGGCCGGACGGCCGTTCACCCCGTTGACCACCAGCGGCGGCATGCAGCCTTCGGGCAGCCGGGCCTGTTCGGGCAGCATCGGGTCCAGCCCTTGCCAGCGCCGGGCCACCGCCTTGTTGACGTCGTCGACAATGTCGCGCACCACCCACGGCATCCGTTTTGCCTTTCCGTGTCGCACCTGTCCCCTGCCGCCCCGCCACGCACTATACCGTGCCCGGAATTAACGATTAAAGCGATTTAGCGGCTGCGCGGATGAGCGCATTTAAATAAATAATTCCCGGTGCTATGGAGGCATTCGCGACGGCATCAGATTGCCGCCATCGGCGGCTGGAGCTTTGGCCGGAGCGGGTAGCGCCGCACCCCCGGCCCGTGCGGGGCCGGGCCTTCGGGTCAGACGCCGGCGGCGTGCATGCCGCGCAGTTCGGACTTGAGCTCCCGGATCTCGTCGCGCAGCCGGGCGGCCACCTCGAAGTGCAGCTCGGCCGCTGCCGTGTGCATCTGCTCGGTGAGCTCGCCGATCAGGCCGATGAGCTCGCCCCTGGCGGCGCTGGCCTCCTGTGGCTGCGTCCCTGGCTCCTGGGCGGCTGCGGCGCGCCCGGCGGCCGCGCGGGCGCGCGAGGACAGGCCGGGGAC
>JBAPYC010001275.1:0-4802 GCA_049284535.1 Streptosporangiaceae bacterium | reverse complement strand
GGCCTGCGATAACCGCATCCCCTGATCGATCTGGGAAGCCGCTGCAGGCACACGGACGGGCGGGCGCTACTCCGGTTACTGTAGCGCCCAGGGCCGAAAGCGGACCCTTGTGATTACCAAGTCACGGCGGCGTTGGTGCTAAGGTAAGTGTCTGCGGCGCTGGCCCGGTCACCCCTCGGGGGGCCTGTCCGGCGACGTGCATGAGGGGCTATGGCGCAGCTGGTAGCGCGTCTGCATGGCATGCAGAAGGTCAGGGGTTCGAATCCCCTTAGCTCCACCAGGTCAGAGGCCCGTTGTAACCGGATCAAGATCATCCGGGAGCAAAACGGGGAGCAAGAGGCTCGTTATCCTGTAATCATGGGTGGTCATGCTGTCAGCGCCCGGCGTCGGGGCACAACGAAGGCTCAATTTACAAGGACGAGGCCAAGGGCCGCTGGTATGGCGCGGTGTCCTTTGGCTACGGCGCTGACGGGAAGACGTGGCGGCGGCACAAGGTCTCCGGCCGCACCAGAGCCGAGGTCGCCGAGAAGCTCAAGGAGCTCCAGGCCGAGAAGGACTCCGGCGTCCAGCCCGAGCGCGCCTACACGGTCCAGCGGGCCGCCGACGACTGGATAGCCGAAGGGCTGGACGGCCGGTCGGCCCGGACGGTCAGGCTCAACCATGACGTCCTCAAACTGCTCACCGCGGTCATCGGCGGTATCGAGCTGCGGCTGCTCACCGCGCACGACGTGCGCCGGGCCCTGGTCCATATGGCGGCAGTCAATTCCAGCCGGACGGTGACGCTTGCGCACAACGCGCTGACCCGGGCCCTGCGCCACGCCGAAGCCAACCGGCATGTCGCGCACAACGTCGCCGCGCTGGTCGACACCCCGACAGGCCAGGCCGGCAGGCCGAGCAAGTCGCTGACCGCTGGGCAGGCCGCCGCCGTGCTGAAGGCTGCCGGGGGTTCCAGGCTCGGTGCCTACGTGGTCTTGTGCCTGATGACCGGTATCCGTACCGAGGAGGCCCGGGCGCTTCGCTGGGATCACGTGAACCTGGAGGCTGGGAGCATTGCGGTGTGGCGGTCCGTTCGTCTCGGAGGTGACACCAAGACCTCCAGGTCCCGGCGGACCCTCGGGCTGCCCCAGGCGGTCACCCAAGCGCTACGAGAGCATCGCGTGCGGCAAGACGAAGAGAAGGGGGCGGCCGGGGAACTTTGGCGGGAGCAGAACCTGGTCTTCACGACCGCGGTCGGCACCGAGCTGGATGCGGCCAACGTCCGCCGGTCTTTCAGGTCCATCTGCAAGGCCGCCGGTATAGGGGAGGACTGGGCGCCCCGCGAACTGCGGACCAGCTTCGTCAGCCTGCTGTCAGCCTCGGGCGTGCCAGTGGAGGAGATCGCCCGGCTGGCCGGGCACTCAAGCTCGCGCACAACGGAGGTCATCTACCGGAAGGAACTCCGCCCGGTCCTGGTGAAGGGGGCCGAGGTCATGGATCAGATCTTCGGATAAACAGCTCCCCAACCTTGCGGCCGTGATCGGGAACGAGGCCACCATGAGCGTGCGCCATGGGCCCGGGCTCGTTGGGGGAGCGCTGATCTCCAGCCGTGCAAGATGGTTTCAGGTGCTTGGGGACTGACCGGGTGAAGGAAGCAGTCATGGACACACTGCAGGCGGCTCGTGAGGATTTCGCTGACGTGGTTGAGCTGACCCGGGAGCTAGCGAAATCTGCCAGCGCACCGTGGCCTACCGGCTCGGCACCCTCAGTGAGGTGCTGACCGAGCACTACCGCCGGGACCATCCCGAAGCGCTCGGTCTTCCGGGCCATTAAGGTCCGTAGCCCGTCGGCGGGTGGATCTGCGCCCGCTGACATGGGGAGGGCCAAGGATCCACGGCAGCGGGAACGGCAGGCCGGCCTCGACCGCGGATTTCGCGGCCGCCTACGCCGACATGCTCCAGGAGGCCGCGGCCGGGAAGATAATTCTCGACACTTCGCCGTTCCGCTCGCCGACGTCGAACAGGCCTGGCAGCAAACCGGGAACGGCCAGCGCGTGGTCTTCGTGCCCTGACAGAGGCCAGCGCCCCGTCCACCAGCCGAGGGCAGCGGCAAAGGGACACGTTACCGCGGCTGTCTATCGCGAATCGCCGTGGGCCGAGTAGGGGCGCTGCGGCCAGTACGGCCACTCCTCAAACCAGCGGCAGCGGCCGTCTTCGCCGAGCCGCATGACCCGTAGGTCACGGTATTCCTGGCGGGGCGGGTCCCCATAATGGACCGCGGGCCCGGATCACTGCCGTGGGCCCGTCGACAGCGAGGATCTCGGTGGCCAAAGCGAAACCTCGCCGGGTCCCTCTCTCTCACACACATCCGGCTGATTGCGGCCAGGCCTGTCACCGGCTGTTCGTACGGGGACTGAAGGTAGGTGGCGTCATCAGTGAAAAGGCCAGCGAGGCCGCCGGTCCCTGGTGCCCGCTAGGGCAGCCTCACAATCAGCCAGCCCCGGCTCACGGTCACGCGATCGGTCACCTTCCTATCGTGCCCGCCATGGAGCTGGCGCCCCCACCCTGCCTTGGCTTAGCTGCCTGCGGGTGCCAGCCGCGCGGTGCGGTACAGGTCGGCCAGTTCCTGGGTGGTGGTGGCGTCATCGGGGCCTTGTCGTCGCGACATCGCTCGGTGAACCGGGGGAAGCGCATGGCCAGGCTGGCGTCGGGCTTGATCTGTCACCCAGGCGGCGGTGTAGTTCGGGGACAGGGTGAGCTCGGCGGACAAGATCTTCAGCACCAGACCGGGCTCGAACCACACGTCGGGTTCCTGGCGGCCGTCGACCCGGGCAGATGGGGGGCGGTCAACGGCCCGAGCCGGCGCGGAAGCGCGGCCGGGTCGGCGCCGGAGAACCCGGTGCCACACTTGGTCACCGTGCGGAACAGGTCGGCAGCCGGGTCGTAAGCGGCCAGCAGCAGCGCGGCGTAGACCCCGACGCGGCTGGGCGTCCTCCAGCTGGCCCGGGTCCCGCACGATCATGGCGAGGTTGTTTAAGCCCTGAGACGTCCCCGATCTCGGCCGGGTCGGCTGGGCGCTGGCGGAGTCGGAGGGAAGAAGGCAAGTTCTTCGCAGTTTCCGCCACTCAATTACACCTCTACCCAAGAACTCCTAAGATCCCCGCTGTAGCAGGCCTCCTGGCCATTTGTCCATATAATGCATGGCGTATTCACTCGGGCTTGCACGCTGTTGGAGTTGTCGCGCCCGAAATTGTCACTAATGAAGGTTGATGGCGCGTTGACCGGGAATTTGCTCGGAGACTGCACGTAGTTCTGGTTCGCGCAGCCGCCACCAACATTGGTGCACCGCCTCAGGTAGAGGCCGCCGGTGACGAATACTTCGTATATAGAGCCCGACTTGACCGAGAACGTGATGAGCGCCTGACCCCATTGGTCCGCTAGCGCGTCGTCCAAATTGACGACGGCGCAAATTGTTCCATGCCAGTTGTTATGCGAGGTGACGGTGACGCATGTGTTCCCCAACTCCCGGGCCTGCGCCGGCGTCGCGGGCGTGAAGAACGCGCACAGGAACACAGCGGGTAGCAGTACAGCGATGATTCGCAACAACCTGCGCATACGCTTCTCCTTTGACGTCGCCAGCGCCGAGCGCTCGCGCAGAGCCCTAGCATTTGATTTCCCATCTTCCGCGCATGTTGTGCTCCTGCGCAATGGGCCGGCACGGCAAGGGTGGCCGCCGTCCACGCAGCCGGGATCCGAGCGCTTCAATCAGGCGGATAAGGAGCGGACGATACCCGGTGTCTAGTCACGCCCTGTGACCGAGCTCAGGTCTGTCAGCTGAGTTAGGCAGCTTGGTCGATGATGTGTTTGACCTTGCGGCGGTCGATGTTGAGTTCGCGGGCGATGGCGCGCTGGCTGTGGCCAGCCTTATGGCACGCGCGGACGGTCTGCTCCAGGGTTGGCGCAACCGAGAGTTCCAGCGGTGCCTCTCGTACCAGTGGTGGTACAGCCTGGTACTGATGCTCCGGCTCGGTCTCACCCATCCGCATGTCACGCCGAGTGCGGATCAGCATCATCAGCAGCTTGAACGAGCCAATCAGCGCTAGCGCGGGCCGCGGCTGACCAATGCGCCGATCGGGCCGTGCCAGACGCCGTGCGCCAGGTTGGCGCCGACCGTGGCCACGATGCCGGCGCCCAGGCTCCATGCGGCCGGCCGTGGTACGGGCTGGTTCCGGCGGCTGACGTCATGGAGGCGGTCCAGATCAGCCCGTCTACCGTCAACGGCACCAGCCGGACCGTCACGCCGGTCTCGCCGTGTGAGCGCACAAGTTCGTAGGCGTGCTGGTAGGAGATGATCGCGGCCACCACGGCCACGGCCATCACCACGAGCGCCGTGGTGATCCTGATGAGCCGGTCCGTCACAGGTCCAGCTCCTCGCGCCAGCCGATGGCGAACGGGTCATCGTCGCCGAAGCCGACGGCGAGCCGTTCCGCCAGGACCATGGCCCTGATCGCCTGGTTGCGGGTGAACAAGCGGCTGGGGCGGCCAGACACGATCCACGCGCCCTCGCCGTCGCCTACCGCGTGCTCGCTGTACCGGGCGGTAACGATCACGTGCCCGTCGTACTCGGCGCACATGAAGTTGTCTTCGATTCGCGTTGCCATGCGGAACCTCACCTTCGGGAGTGAGGTCCGGAAAGCCAGTGATGAGCCAAGTGACAACGGCCCCGGTTGGCGTGGTGGAGCTGACCCGGGAGCTGGTCCGGGTTCCCAGCCGCGGCGGGATTGACCCCTATGACCCCGTGCTGGGGGTGATGGCAGCCTGGCTGGG
>JBAPYC010001274.1:0-3739 GCA_049284535.1 Streptosporangiaceae bacterium | reverse complement strand
GCGTGGTGGTCAAGGTCGCGGTGGCGCCCGGGGAGGTGGTCGAGCGGCACGCGGTCCTGGTCGTGCTCGAGGCGATGAAGATGCAGATCCCGGTGACCGCCCCGGCGGCCGGAACGGTGCAGGCGGTGCTGGTGGCGCCGGGCGACAGCGTGACCGCCGGGCAGCCGCTGGCCCGGCTGGATAGCCCGGCTGGATAGCCCGACTGGATAGCCCGGCTGGATAACTGGGCCTCAGCCCGTGAGCACCTCGCGGTGGGTCCAGGCCAGCCGCAGTACGGCGGCACCGGCCGCCTGGACGGGCTCGCGGCTGACGATCCGGTCGATGACGTGCGGGGCGAAGTCGCGCGCGGCCAGCACGCGACCCTCGTCGTTCGGCCGGGGTGCCAGGCTGAACAGCTGATCGAACAGGCGGCTGTCGATGACCGCCACCGTGAGCAGGTCGGTAGCCCAGGTCAGCGGGTCGGTGCCGAGGCCGAGGCACCATACCCGGATCTCGCCGGCGGCCAGCGCGTCGCTCATCCGCCGGGCGAAGGGCCAGGCGTCGCCGGCGGGGCGCGCGCCGTAGTCCTCGGGAGCGCCGCGCAGCTCCTCGTCGAACTCGCGGATCATGCCACTCCACAGCGAGAAGCCGGCGCGCTCGCTGGCCCGGTCCGGGCCAGCCGGCTGGAACACACCCACCGGGATCACCTGGTACAGCCCGCCCGCGTGGCCGACCCTGGCCGGGTCACGCCAGTGCAGCAGGAATGAGGCCCGGCCGGTGGCCGCGTCGAGCCGCAGGGTCAGCGTGCTGATGGCCAGGTTGGCCGGTCGGGCGTCCAGGTCGCACGGGTCAGCGACGGCCGCGCGCAGGCCGCGCCCGCGGGGTGGCCCGGCCCCGAGCCGGGCGGCGGCGAACTCGTGCGCGGCCGCCTCGCCGGTATCGATCCCGTCGAAGTAGCGGCCGCGGGTGAAGGCCAGGCCCAGCCCGGACGGGTCGAGCCCGGACGGGTCGAGCCCGGGCGGGTTGACCGCGGGCGGGTTAAGCGCGGCCGCGGTCAGGCGGTAGGTAGGGCGGTTCTCGAAGGTGGCCGGGGCGCCGAGGTCGGCGACCGCCTCGGCGTAGGAGAGGTAACGGGTGCCGTCGGGACGTTCGGGGAGCAGCGGTGTTCCGGCGGCGGTGGCGGCGTGACTGACGGCAGGCGGGCCCGCGGGGGGCTCGGTGAAGCCGAGGGAGATCTGGTCCAGCGGCACCGGGGCGGCCGGCAGCCAGCTGGGCCGGGTCAGCAGCGGGGTGCCCGCGACCCGCTGGGCGGCCGGGTAGTCCTCGGCGGCCCGCACAGCAAGGTCGTAGCGGTGCTCGGTGAGGTACGACCGGACCCGCAGCCAGTCGCGCTGGCTCGAGGTGAGCGGGCCGGTGAGCGTCATCAGGCACCGGCGGGACTCGGGACGGCGGTGAGCTCGTCGTCGGCCCAGAAGCTGATCAGCTCATCCTCGGTCAGCAGTTCCGGCGCGACGCCCGGCCGCAGGGTCCGGCCGGTGGCCAGGCTCCAGCTGGTGATCAGGACCCGGGCGAGGAGTTCGTCCTGGTTTGCGTGCCGCATGAGGTGACCGAAAAAACGGGGGTGAGAAATTACTCGGGAATCGCTCGCGTAATGCGGGCCCGAGACAGTAGTGTCTTGCATAACGCGCCTCCTTTCGGGGAGGTGGACAGTGAAGTCCGCTCACCGGTATCGCGGTATTGCGATGCCAGTCAGCTCGCCGCGGAACCGGGGGCGGTCTTCCGGTCATTAATAACGCCATCATTTCATTAATGACGCCATCATTGCCAGGCCAGCATCGCAGCGGTTAGCGCACCTGCCCGGCAGATAGGCGTATCACCAGCTCTTTCAGGCAGCCGGAACATCCCGGCGGTCCCGTTTGCGGCGGGCCCGAGCTGGTGACAGGCAAAACTCTACCGGCCGGCTAAGCGTTGCGTACTGAAAAGTAGTATCTGACCCGGGCGGGTTCGTCAGGTGTTGCGCCGCGTCGGCATTAACGTGCGCCACATCCGCAGGTCAGCCTCTTTATCTCACGATCGGCCGCGTGCACTAATTAAGGTTCGCGCGTGGGTTATATAGCCTCGCATCGCGCCATTTTGGGCGTGGCGATAAAGGTCCTGTCAAAACGGAAATGTGCAATATGCCGGAGTTGCGGCTTTGGGGCGATGACCGGGATGGGCGGCGCCATGCCGGGCGCAACGGCAGACCAGTCGACTCTTGCCATCGGGTCACGGTTGTTATCAGCTGTTAACACGGCTGAAATCGGTTTGTGTCAGGATATGTCCTCGTTTGTCACTCCGAGGAGCGCGCGCGATGACTGACATCATTGTCGACACCATGACCGCTGCCGCGGCCGAAGAACGGCAGAAGCTGCAGCGCCACTTCGGCCGCTTCGACATCCTGTTCTTCCTCATTTGCACCATCGTCGGCGTCGACACCATCGCCACGGTCGCCGAAGGCGGCGGGCAGGCGTTCACCTGGATGATGGTCTTCGCGCTGGTGTTCTTCATCCCGCAGGCGCTGCTGTTCGCCGAGCTCGGAGCGGCCTTCCCGCAGGAGGGCGGCCCCTATTACTGGACCCGCCTGGCCTTCGGTCACCTGGCCGGGGCGGTGAACAACTTCCTGTACTGGATCACCAACCCGGTGTGGATCGGCGGCTCGCTCGCCATCACCTGCGTCGGTGCTATCGAGGTGTTCTTCGACCACGGCAACAGCCTGCCCACCGCGGTCTGGTACGTGGTTGTGCTGGTCTTCGTCTGGCTGTCGATCGTCGCCGCCATCACCTCGTTCAGCGTGGGCAAGTGGCTGCCGACGGCCGGGGCCTTCGCCCGGTTCGCCGTGCTCGGGTTCTTCACCGTGACCGTCATCATCTACGCGGCCAAGCACGGCGTGCACGGCCTGGGCGCCAGCAGTTACTCCCCCTCGTTCAGCGGCTTCGTGCTGCTGGTCGGGGTGCTGCTGTTCAACTTCGTCGGCTTCGAGCTGCCGAACGCTGCGGGTGAGGAGATGACCAACCCGCAGCGGGACGTGCCGTTCGCGATCGCCCGCTCCGGCATCGCCAGCGTGATCCTCTACGCGCTGCCCGTGGTGGGCATCCTGATCGTCCTGCCGGCCAGCGCCATCACCAACTTCAGCGGGTTCAGCAGCGCGATCCAGCAGGTCTTCACCGTGTACGGCGGGCACGTGGCGAGCGACGGCACGGTCACGCTCAGCGGGGCCGGGACGGCGCTCGGCTACCTCATGGGCGTGCTGTTCCTGCTGTGCCTGATCACCTCGGGCGCGACCTGGATCATGGGATCGGACCGGGCGCTGGCGGTGTCCTGTTATGACGGCGCGGGCCCGCGGTTCCTGGGCGTGATCAACGCCAGGTTCGGCACGCCGGTGCGGGTCAACGTGTTCAGCGGGATCGTGGCCACCATCGTGGCCATCCTGGCCCAGCAGATCACCAGCGGCAACGCGGCCAAGTACTTCGACGCCGTGCTCGGAGTGACCATCTCGACCACGCTGATCAGCTACCTGCTCATCTACCCGGCGCTGTGGAAGCTGCGCCGCAGCCACCCGGACACGCCCCGGCCGTTCAAGATGCCCGCCTACCGGCCGCTGACCGTGCTGATCATGCTGCTGGTGTTCATCGCCAGCGTCCAGCTGATCGCGCCCGGGCTGGGTGACCACTGGTTCGGCAGCGACTTCATCCCGGACGGCTGGACCTACGCCGAGCGGTTC
>JBAPYC010001273.1:0-3806 GCA_049284535.1 Streptosporangiaceae bacterium | reverse complement strand
GGTGCCGCCGGGCGCGCGCGGCGCCGCGGCTGCGGGTTGTGGTCTTGCTGCCAGCCATGTCCTACTTCCCAGCCTTCCCAGCCTTGCGGCGGACCTGCTCGTCCTGGTACCGCACGCCCTTGCCCTTGTACGGGTCGGGCTTGCGGAGCTTGCGGATCTGCGCGGCTATCTCACCGACGGCCTGCTTGTCGATTCCCTCCACCACGAACCGGGTGGGGGCCTCGACCCGGAAGGTGATGCCCTCCGGCGGGGTGACGGTCACCGGGTGGCTGAAGCCGAGCGCGAACTCCAGGTTCTCGCCCCGGGCCTGCACGCGGTAGCCGACGCCGACGATCTCCAGCGTCTTGCGGTAGCCGTCGGTGACCCCGGTGACCATGTTGGCGATCAGGGTGCGGGACAGGCCGTGCAGCGCGCGCACGGGCCCTTCGTCGTTCGGCCTGGTGACCCGGATGACCCCGTCCTCGCGGACGACGTCGATCGGGGACGGCGCGGTGTACTGCAGCTGCCCCTTGGGACCCTGCACGGTGACCTGACGTCCGTCCACGTCGACCTGGACCCCGCTGGGGATGGTGACGGGGAGCCGCCCGATTCTCGACATAGCAGCTCCTCCTTACCAGACGTAGGCGAGGACTTCTCCGCCTACGCCCCGCTTGTTGGCCTGCTTGTCCGTCAGCAGCCCGCCGGACGTGGAGATGATCGCCACGCCGAGGCCGCCCAGGACCTTGGGCAGGTTGTCCTTCTTCGCGTACACCCGCAGGCCCGGCTTGGACACCCGCTTGATGCCCGCGATGGAGCGCTCGCGCTGGTTCCCGAACTTCAGGATGATCACGAGGTTCTTGCCGACCTCGGCGTCTTCCACCCGCCAGGAGGCGATGTAGCCCTCCTGCTGGAGGATCTCCGCGATGTGCGACTTGATCTTCGAGTACGGCATGTTCACGGTGTCGTGGTACGCCGAGTTGGCGTTCCGCAGCCGCGTGAGCATGTCCGCGATCGGATCGGTCATCGTCATGGCCAACAGGCCTTCCTCACCGTGGTTTCCCGCCTCCCAGGCGGGACCTGCGGTGTACTCGTTTGGGTTCTTACCAGCTGGACTTGGTGATACCGGGCAGCTCGCCGCGGTGCGCCATGGTCCGGAAGCAAATCCGGCACAGGCTGAACCGGCGGTACACCGCGCGGGGACGGCCGCAGCGGGTGCAGCGGGTGTAACCGCGCACCTGGAACTTCGGCGTCCGCTTCTGCTTGACGACTAGTGACTTCTTGGCCATTTCCTCACCCCTCCCTGAAGGGGAAGCCGAGGCGCCGCAGCAGCGAGCGGCCTTCGACGTCGTTAGTTGCTGAGGTCACGACGGTGATGTCCATGCCGCGCTGCCGGTCAACCTTGTCCGGGTCGATCTCATGGAACATCACCTGCTCGGTTAGGCCGAACGTATAGTTGCCGTGCCCGTCGAACTGCCGGTCGGACAGGCCGCGGAAGTCGCGGATCCGGGGCAGGGCGATGGCCAGCAGGCGGTCGAGGAACTCCCACATGCGGTCGCCGCGCAGCGTGGTGTGCGCGCCGATGGGCATGCCCTCGCGCAGCTTGAACTGGGCCACAGACTTCTTGGCCCGCGCCACGGCGGGCTTCTGCCCGGTGATGGTCGACAGGTCGCGGACCGCGCCCTCGATGAGCTTGGCGTCCCGGGCCGCCTCGCCGACGCCCATGTTCACGACGATCTTGGTCAGCCCCGGGATCTGCATCACGTTGGGGTAGCCGAATTCGTCCTTGAGCGCGGGCGCGATCTCGGACCGGTAGCGCTCCTTGAGCCGCGGAATGGGCGGCGCTTCGGTGGCCATCAGATGTCCTTCCCGCTCGGCCTGGCCACGCGGATCTTGTTACCGTCGTCATCGAACCGGTAGCCCACCCGCGCGGGCCGCTTGCTGTCCGGATCGGCCAGCTGAACATTGCTGACGTTGATCGGAGCTTCGGTAGTCGTGATGCCGCCCTCCTTGGCGCCACGGGCGCCCTGGTGGGTGACCTTCTTGTTCTTCTTGACCACGTTGACCCCCTGGACCAGCACCTTGCCCTGGTCCGGGTAGGCCGCGATGACCTCGCCGGTACGGCCGCGATCCCGGCCCGCGGTGACGACCACCTGGTCGCCCTTCCTGATCTTCATCACAGCACCTCCGGCGCCAGCGAGATGATCCGCATGAAGCGCTTCTCCCGCAACTCCCGGCCGACCGGGCCGAAGATGCGGGTCCCGCGCGGGTCACCGCCATCCCGGATCAGGACGGCCGCGTTCTCATCGAACCGGATATAGGAGCCGTCGCCGCGGCGGCGCTCCTTGCGGGTGCGCACCACGACTGCCTTGACGACATCACCCTTTTTCACGCCGGCGCCGGGAAGGGCATCCTTCACGGTCGCCACGATGACGTCACCGATGCCCGCGTATCGCCGGCCGCTGCCGCCGAGCACACGGATGCACAGGATCTCCTTGGCACCCGTGTTGTCGGCGACCTTAAGCCGCGACTCCTGCTGGATCACGTCAACTCCTGCTATCTCTCGCCGGGCATCGGAGCCAGGCGGATCTAATTACTGTGTTCTCTTGTCGAGTTTGCGAGACCGCGACTGCTTCGCCACCGGCCGCTCGCCCGGGCCACAGGCCCGGCCTCGCGGCCGGTCCGTGGTCTCGCTTACTTGGCCTTCTCGAGGATCTCGGCTACCCGCCAGCGCTTAGTCGCGGACAGCGGCCGGGTCTCCATCAGCAGCACCCGGTCACCCACGCCGCAGGCGTTGGTGGCGTCGTGCGCCTGGTACTTCTTGGTACGGCGCAAGATCTTGCCGTACTTGGGGTGCTTGACGTGGTCCTCGACCTGGACCACGACGGTCTTGTCCATCTTGTCGCTGACCACCAGGCCCTGACGGGCCTTGCGGTAACCCCTGCGCTCAGCGGCGTCACTCGTGGCGTTCTCGCTCACTTGCCGGCCTCCTCGGCTACATCGTCATCGGCGGCCGTGTCATTAGCAGCCTTGGCCCGGCGCCGGGAGCTCTTCGCCTCGCTGGCCGGGGCCGCGGGCGCCTCCTCCTCCGGCTCGCCGGAATCCTCGATCAAGGTGATGATCCCGAGCTCGCGCTCGCGCAGCACCGTGTAGATGCGTGCGATCTCCTTCTTGACCGCCCGCAGCCGGCCGTGGCTCTCCAGCTGCCCGGTGGCGCCCTGGAAGCGCAGGTTGAACAGCTCTTCCTTGGCCTCGGCCAGCTTAGACTGCAGTTCTTCTTCGGTGGACACGCGCAGCTGCGCGGTCAGGCCGCTTGCCATCAGCCCTCACCGACCTCTCGCTTGACCACACGGCACTTCATCGGCAGCTTGTGGATCGCGCGGCGCAGTGCCTCGCGGGCCACCGGCTCCGCCACCCCGGACAGCTCGAACATGACCCGGCCGGGCTTGACGTTGGCGATCCACCACTCCGGCGAGCCCTTGCCGGAGCCCATCCGGGTCTCGGCCGGCTTCTTGGTCAGCGGCCGGTCCGGGTAGATGTTGATCCAGACCTTCCCGCCACGGCGGATGTGCCGCGTCATGGCGATACGGGCGGCCTCGATCTGACGGTTGGTCACGTACGAGTGCTCCAGCGCCTGGATGCCGTACTCGCCGAAACTCACGTGGGTCCCGCCGGTCGCGTTGCCGGTCCGGTGGGGCCGGTGCTGCTTCCGGTGCTTGACCCTGCGCGGAATGAGCATGACTCAGCTCTCCTCGCTCGGGGCCGAAGCCTGAGCCTCGGCCGGGGCAGGCCGGCGCCGCCGCGGCGCGTCGCCGCCACCGCCGCCGGCT
>JBAPYC010001272.1:0-1891 GCA_049284535.1 Streptosporangiaceae bacterium | reverse complement strand
CAGCCGCAGATCCACCGCCGGAAGCCCGGTCACGACCTCGCGCAGCACCTCCTCGAGAACGTACTGCGGCATCTGCTGCCCGCGCTCTGGAGAGTCGCCATCGTCCGCGAGTCCCAGAACCCCGCTGAACCTGGTGATCTCCTCGCCCAGGAAGCTCGTACAGAAAGAGACATCCTGCGACCAGGAGACCGGCAGTGGCGCCGCGGCGCGCAACCGTTCCGCCAGCCCCCACCGCCGGGCATGCTCCATGGTGCGCACGCTCAGCGTCTTGGCCCGCGGCCGCAGCCGGGTCGGCTGCGGCCGCGGCTCGACGAGCAGGCACCCGACTCCCCGCAGGCCCAGCTCGACGGCCAGCGCAAGACCAACCGGGCCTCCGCCTGCGATCAGCACCGGCGTGTCGCGCATACCCGGCGGCAGTGTCATGCGACGGGGGCAGCCTGACCATGCAACGCCATGCACGACTGGGCGAACGCCAGCTGCCCCAGGTCCAGGGCAGCACCCATCAGATGGTGGTCGATCGAATGGCCCGTGGCGGGCAACACCGTCGCGGATGCGGGACCGGTGAAGCGGCTTTCGTAGTCGGCCAGCGCCGCCGCCGAGGAATCCCACAGCGCATCATGGGCTCCGAGAACCGTCTGCACCGGCACCTCCACCGCCGCCGCGACGGCGCTGAGCCGTTCCCGTGCCCAGACCGGGGCGAGCACCAGCTCGACGAACGGCGTGGGTGCGTAGGAGCCGTGCGCGGCGTTTCGGCCGGCTTCGGTGAAGGAACCCGCGGGGCCGAACATCACCGCGTCGCGTTCGGCTACCGGAAGGTCGACCACCCCCGACAGCGGAAGGCTGCCAAGCGCCTCGGCCGCGCCCCCAGCGGGGATCCGCGCGCCGTTCCCGCTGGTGGCCACGGCAACCAGCGGCCAGCGAGGGTGACGGGCCGCGATCTCGAGGCTGATCATGCCCCCGATGGAGTGACCGACGAGCACGACGCCCGGCGCCGGCCACAGATCGAGTGCCGCAGCGATGACGTGGTCCAGGATCTCGGCCTGCCGGGCGAAGGTGTTCTCCTCCTCCGGGAGCAAGGTGCTCTCGCCGTATCCCGGGCGGTCGACGGTGAGCACGGCGAACCCGTTGCGCGCGGCGATGCCGAGGAAGGAACCCGACGGGCCGCCGGCGACGGCGAAGTACGCGCTGGTGTAGGTGCCGCCGTGCAGGGCTACCAGCAGCGGCAGTCCCGGGATCTCGACGGCCGGGGTGTGGTAGCAAACGGCGGCCCTGCCACTGTCGGCATCTATCAGTGTGCGTTCCATGGATCCTTCTTCCTGGCCGTCAATCGGAGGTGCCACGCAGCCGGTCTGTGCGTCAGCCGGAGATCAGCGTGGCCTGGATATGGGCTAACGACCCACCATGGCCAGTGCGGCTTCGACGATTGAGCCGGTGTCGATGTGGTGGATGCGATAGGCGTCATCGAGACTGGAGGACTGTCCGAACTCCGTCACGCCGAGGCAGCGGATACGGTCACCCCGCACGCCGGCGAGGAAAGCGAGCGTATGAGGATGACCGTCCAGCACGGTGACCAGCGGCGCGGGATGGCCGAGGGGGAAGAGCTCGTCGGCGATATTGCCGCCCACACAGGTCTCCCGGCGCCCTTGCTGCTGGAAGGACCGGAAGACAAGGTCCGGGCTGGTCAGGCAGATGACCCCCGCGTTGACCCCTTCGGCCGCCAGCGCCGCTCCGGCGGCAATCGTTTCTGGCATGATCGCGCCCACGCCGACCAAGGTGACGTCCTCTTCCTCCGCGGGGTGCTCAGCGGGCATGCGGTAGCCGCCCGCTAGTGCCTGCCGCCGTCGGCGTTCCGCCAGCGCGGGCTCGCCGGGCACCTGGGCCAGGGCGGGAT
>JBAPYC010001271.1:0-3416 GCA_049284535.1 Streptosporangiaceae bacterium | reverse complement strand
GGTCCGGACCGCGGTGCCGACACCAGCGTGACCGGAACGGTCGCCGGGGTATCCCGCACCGGGATTGTTCAGGAAGCCGGCCTGCGGGCTGCGGAAGCCATCCGTGTCCCAGCCGACCGAGCCGTAGCCCAGGTCGTAATTGACGCTGCCGCCGTTATTACCGAAGTCTCCGCTCGCGAAGCCCCCGTCGGCCTCGCGGCGCTCGCGTCCCGCTGCGCCCGCTGCGCGCTGCCAGACGTCAAAGTCATCAGCTCTGCTGCTCACGCGTCCTCGCTGGTGGCCCGGAGGTCGCTGCCGACGGGAATGCGACCTCTAATCGAAAGGCGGGTCCAGCCATCCCGGGAACCCGCCGAACCCAAACGTTACCTCCTGGCGTCCGCTTTCACTGGCTAGTCCGTGCACGTCGCCCACGGCGTACGGCCGGTTCACCCGTGCCGAGGACGTAGGAGGTAGTGAGGTGGTTCCATCCGCAACTCTGGCAGACTTCGACCACATAAACACGGAATTCGCCGTATTCGGCCGCCATTTCGGCTAGTTCGCGACTTTGCCTAACCCGGCCCTCGTATTGGCCGAGTTCGTCTCCGTAGACGTAGGTGACGTGGGTCAGCTTGGCTTTCCTGCAGATGGGGCAGCGGTCCTCGGTGGGCTCCCCGTGGAACTTGGCCGCCCGGAGCAGGTAGGGATGAGCGTCGCAGACGTCGGTGACGGTCGTGTGCCCGGAATACACGGACGCGAGGGTAGCCCGGCGGGCCAGCCCGTAGTCCACCACGGATCGCCTTGACGTCATGTCCGCCAGCGTACGTCGGAACTCGGCCTGAGCCGAGCCCTGATCTGATCATCTTGTGTGATCATTCCCGCCGCCGGCGGCGTTCCAGCCAGCCGGGAACGGGCGCGCCCTTGCGCATAGCCGAACCTCGACATAACATCCAGATGTATCACCGCGATACATCGGTGCGATCTAACAAGAAAAGATATCGCGCCGAGGCATCGTCACGATACAGACCACGAAGAATGCCACCTTTGGGGGAAGCGTGGGACGGAACCGCTCAGGAGTACTTGAGCTAGCGGTACTCGGGCTACTGCGTGAGACGCCAATGCACGGCTATGAGCTGCGCAAACGTCTCTACACAGTGCTCGGGGCGTTCCGCGCGCTTTCCTACGGGTCGCTGTACCCGTGCCTGCACGAGCTGCTCGCCGCCGGGCTGATCGCGGAGGACCACGATGAGGAACCTGGCGTCCCGGCCGGCGCGGCGGCACCCACCCGGGCACGCGCCCGGGGCCGGGCCATGAAGGTGTACCGGCTCACGGCGGACGGCAAGGAAAGGCTGGCCGAGCTCCTCGGCGAGGGCGGTCCCGCAGCGTGGGAAGACGACGGGTTCGGAGTTCACTTCGCGTTTTTCGGGCAGACCCGGGCCGATGTCCGGCTGCGCATCCTCGAGGGCCGGCGGAGCAGGCTCGAGGAGCGCACGGAGGCCATTCGGGCTGCCTTCACGCGCACCAGGGAGCGCGTCGACCAGTACACCCTGGAACTGCACCGGCACGGCCTGGAATCAGTGGAACGAGAAGTCCGGTGGCTGAATGAGCTCATCGCGTCGGAGCGACAGGCCGGCGGGCACGACAACATTTCCGAGAAGGAGTCATCCTGATGGGTAAGGTCCGTATCGCCATTGTGGGGGTGGGCAACTGCGCTAGCTCCCTCGTGCAAGGGCTCGAGTACTACAAGGACGCCGATGAAGGCGCCCGCGTTCCCGGTCTCATGCACGTCAGGTTCGGGCCGTACCACATCAGCGACATTGAAGTTGTCGCCGCTTTCGATGTGGACGCCAAGAAGGTCGGTTATGACCTGTCCGAGGCCATCAGCGCGAGCGAGAACAACACCATCAAGATCGCCGAGGTGCCGCCGACCGGGGTGACCGTCCAGCGCGGGCCGACCTTCGACGGCCTGGGCGAGTACTACCGGGAGATCATCACCGAATCGGACGAGCCGGCCGTGGACGTGGCCGAGGCGCTGCGCCAGGCCGGGGCCGACGTCGTCGTCTCCTACCTGCCGGTGGGATCGGAGGCGGCGGACCGTTTCTACGCGCAGGCCGCGATCGACGCGCATGTCGCCTTCGTGAACGCGCTGCCGGTGTTCATCGCCTCCAACCCCGAATGGGCCGCGAAGTTCACTGCGGCCGGCGTGCCGATCATCGGCGACGACATCAAGTCCCAGGTGGGCGCGACCATCACGCACCGGGTGCTGGCGAAGCTGTTCGAGGACCGCGGGGTGGAGCTGCTGCGCACATACCAGCTCAACTTCGGCGGCAACATGGACTTCATGAACATGCTGGAGCGCAAGCGCCTGCAGTCCAAGAAGATCTCCAAGACGCAGGCGGTCACCTCCCAGGTCCCGCACGAGATGGAGCGGGCGGCCGTGCACATCGGGCCGTCCGACCACGTGCCGTGGCTCGACGACCGCAAGATGGCCTACGTCCGGCTCGAGGGCCGCGCCTTCGGCGACGTGCCGCTCAACCTGGAGTACAAGCTGGAGGTCTGGGACTCGCCCAACTCGGCCGGGGTGATCATCGACGCGGTCCGGGCCGCGAAGATCGCGCTCGACCGGGGCATCGGGGGCCCGGTGACGTCGGCCAGCTCCTACTTCATGAAGTCGCCGCCGGAGCAGTACGGCGACGACGTCTGCCGCGACCTGGTGGAGAAGTTCATCCTGGGCGAGGTCGCCCGCTGAGGCCGGCGGCCTAAGCTGGATGGGTGGGCCGCCAGCGGGACAGGACCGGCAATGATGCCGGCGGCCCCGGCGGCCCGCCCACCAGCCCGCCGGAGCCGTCTGGCGGACGGCCAGCCAAGGCGAATTTCTGGACCGACCTGGTCGCGGTGCTGGCCGAGCGGAACTTCCGCCGCCTGTTCGCGACCAGGCTGATCTCCCAGACCGGCGACGGCATCTTCACCGCCGGGGTGGGCACGTACGTTTTTTTCAACGCCACCACGTTCCCGAACCCGGCCCGGGGCGCGGCCGCGTTCGTCGTCCTGTACCTGCCGTACTCGCTGATCGGCCCGTTCGCCGGGGTCTTCATCGACCGGTGGTCACGCCGGCAGATCCTGGCCTTCTCGGCCCTGATCCGGTCCACCTTCGTGGTGCTGACCGCCGTGCTCATGGCCCTGGGCAACCACGGGGTCCCGCTCTACGTCGCGGTGCTGCTGGTCCTGGGGGTGAACCGGTTCTTCCTGTCCTCGCTGTCCGCGGCCCTGCCGCACGTGGTCGCCGGCGACAAGCTGGTGATGGCGAACTCGGTGTCGCCGACGCTGGGCGGCCTGATGGCGGCGGTCGGCGGCATCGTCGCGCTGGGCCTGAACGCGGCCACCGGCGACACCGAGCGCGGCGCCGCGGTGACCGTGCTGGTCACCGGTGGCTGCTACGT
>JBAPYC010001270.1:0-2914 GCA_049284535.1 Streptosporangiaceae bacterium | reverse complement strand
CGCCCGCCATGCGGCCCATGCCTGCGCAACCACCTGGGGGTCGGCAACAGCACCATCGAAATCACCGTCACGATCGGCGTCGGAGCAGAACAGCCGGGGCACGTCCTGGCCCGCCATCAGCACCCGGAACGTCGCACGCTCCCCCTCGGCCAGATGCCGCACCAGCCCCAGGAGCGACATCGTCGACGGCTCGACGGAACGCCGTGCCATGGCCTCCGCGTCAAGACCTGCGCATTTCAGTTCCAATGTGAGGCGCTGGCAGCGCAGGGATTCGGTCAGGGTGGTGCGCTCATCGCCCAGCCTGCGCCTGTTCTCCCGCGGGTCGTCGTCAGACGGCCTGCCGTCCGCCGTGAACATGTCGGCTCGTCGGGTGGTGGCCATGACCGCCATCATCGGCGACGCGCATGGCGGCCGGCAAAGGGTTAACGGCACCCGCACAGCGGCTGTGAGCGGGTCCACGCCGTTCGCCGTCTGCGTTGTTTCGTGAGAGACTTGGCCTTCGCAGTGCGCTTGGGTCTGTCCAGACCTAGCACCCCCTCGCCGCTCTGTAACTCTCAGAGGGTAGGCGAGGCTTTGACCAAGATCACCGGCGTTTTGCCGCCGGAGCTGGATTCGGCACGGCCTGCGGTCGTTCCAGTCTGGCTGGAGCGGGATCGCGACGCCAGGTTTTCCTGGTGAGGATGTCGCACCACGCGGGTCCAGTGCAGAAAGGCTCGCCGGATGGCCGCGGCCCGGCACCCACACAGCCGCCGTCCCGGCGCTGGCAGCTATTGCTCCTGCCGGTCGGGTTCACGGTCGTGGCGTTGCTGTTCTTCGTCCATCCAGGGACCGGCGGGACGCATACCAGGGACTTCAGCTACACCAGCTTCGTCAGCGAAGTGACGGCGAACAAGGTCTCCACGGCGACGATCACCCCAGCAGGCGCGGTGACCGGCACGCTCAAGGGCGGCACCGCCTATACCTCCCAGATACCGACCGCGCTGAACGACACCTCCCTGTCAGCCCTCCTGCTCGGGCACAAAGTCACGGTGACGGGTGACAGCCCGAGCACGACATCGCTGCTGAGCTACCTCTTCCCCATCTTGTGGATTGGTCTCATCATCGGTGCCTTCGTCTGGATGGCCCGTCGCAGCCGCAAGCAGCTTGGCGGCGGTGGACTGGGCGGGATCATGAACATCGGCAAATCCAGGGCCAAGGTGTACGACGAAGACAAGCCATCCACACGGTTCAGCGACATCGCCGGCTATGAGGGTTCCAAGGCTGAGGTGACCGAAGTCGTGGACTTCCTCAAGCATCCGGAACGCTACGCGCGGGCCGGGGCGGTCGGCCCCAAGGGCGTGCTGATGGTCGGACCGCCCGGCACCGGCAAGACCCTGCTGGCCAGGGCTGTCGCTGGCGAGGCTGGCGTGCCGTTCTTCGCCCTCAGCGGCTCCAGTTTCGTCGAGATGTTCGTCGGCGTTGGCGCCTCCCGGGTCCGGACGCTGTTCGCCGACGCCCGCAAGCGTTCCCCAGCGATCATCTTCATCGACGAGATCGACGCCATTGGGGGCCGCCGCGGTCCCGGCGGATTCGGCTCCAACGACGAACGGGAGCAGACGCTCAACCAGCTGCTGTCGGATATGGACGGCTTCGAGCCCGGCGCCAGCGTGGTCGTCATGGCGGCGACGAACAGAGCCGAGATCCTCGACACGGCATTGCTGCGGCCTGGGCGCTTCGACCGGACCGTGGAGATTCCCCTGCCCAACCAGAAGGAACGGACGGCGATTCTCAGCATCCACGCCAAGGGCAAGAAGCTCGGCCCGGACGTCGATCTCGACGTGGTATCGCGGGGCACGCCCGGGTTCTCGGGTGCCGACCTGGCCAACCTGGTCAATGAAGCCGCGATCAACGCGGTGCGGGCCAATCGCGACGTGCTGAGCGCGGCCGATTTCGATGCCGCCCGGGATCGCCTGCTCATCGGCCTGCGCGACGCATCGAACGCGCTGCTGCCCGACGAGAAACACGCTGTTGCCGTCCATGAAGCCGGTCACGCGCTGGTCGCCGTCCTGTCCGAGCGCGCCGATCCCGTGGCCAAGGTCACCATCTTGCCCCGAGGCGCCGCCCTGGGCGTGACCGAGCAGCTGCCCGAGTCCGAGCGTCACCTGTACCCGAAGAGCTACCTCACCGACTCCCTCGCCGTTCGCCTGGGCGGGCGGGCCGGGGAAATGATCGTCTTGGGGGAACCCTCGACCGGCGCGTCCAACGACCTCGCGGGGGCCACCGACCTCGCCACCCGGATGGTGCGGGAGTGGGGGTTCTCGCCGGAGCTCGGGCCGGTCGGCTACATGCCCGAAGGACCCGGCCGGGACAACCCCTTCGCCGGCCGTCCCTACGCCGAGCAGACACAACGCTCCATCGACACCGAAGTAGCCAGGCTGCTCCGGGAGGCCGAGACCAGGGCCACGGAACTGCTGCGCGAGCATCGTGACACCCTCGACCGGGTCATCCAGCTCCTGCTCGACCGCGAGACGATTGACGGTGCGGACCTGGCGGCCATCGCCGGGGTGCCAGAACGTCAGGCCGAGCAGGAACGGATCTGGGCACCGCGGGCCGTAGCGATGACGCCGGCCGTCGCGGACTGCGGCGGAATCGGCCCGCCCCGCGGTGCGGGGGCACCGGGCTCAAGGTAGGCGACGAAGTATGCCCACAACGGCGGCTCGCACGGGGCTGACGGGCACGCTCCCCCGCCCGTTCGGTCAATATCTTCGGAACGGGCGCTGGTGCGTGCCTCGCCGCCAGGATCGAGTACGGCAGCTCAGGCGCCCGGATTTTTCAGGTCGAAGTGGCTGGGCGGGCTCGCTCCGGCCGGCAAAGGCTCATCCGGGTAGTGCGCGAGCTGGGCGAGCAGGTTAGTCCGGTAGACCAGGACAAGCCA
>JBAPYC010001269.1:0-7394 GCA_049284535.1 Streptosporangiaceae bacterium | reverse complement strand
GGCTACACCAACGGGGCCTTCCACCGGGACGTAATGCGCTTCGCCTACGGCCTGCGCCAGCTCGGCATCGGCCCGGGCGACCGGGTGGCGGTCATGCTCGACGCGACCCCGCTGGCCCACGTGTGCTGGCTCGGGACGGCCTGGCTCAAGGCGTATGAGGTCCCGGTCAACACCGAGTTCCGCGGCCACTCGCTGCAGCACGCCCTAGCCGACTCCGGCGCGGTGGTCCTGGTCACCACCAACGCGCTGGCCGAGCGGGCCGCGGCGCTGCGCGAGGCCTTCCCCCAGCTGCGCACGGTCATCACCACCGACGCCGAGCCACCTGCCATCGGCCTGCCGGCCGTGACCCTGGCCGAGGTGATGAGCCAGGGCGAGCTGACCGGCGACGACCCGCCCCGGGAACTGGACCCCTATGCGGTCATCTACACCTCGGGCACCACCGGCCCGTCCAAGGGCGTGGTCATGCCGTGGGCCAACATCCACTCCGGGGCGGTGCAGATGTTCCCGGGCGACGAGCACGAGAGCTACCCGGACGGCGCCTGCTACTCACCCTGGCCCACGTTCCACGCGGCCGGCAAGACCATGCTGACCTACGCCGGGATCCGCGACCTGCGGCTGGTCATGCGGCCCCGCTTCTCGGTCAGCAACTTCTGGGACGACGTGCGCAAGTACCGCTGCACCCACGTGCACATGCTCGGCTTCGCGCCCTTGCTGGCCCGGCAGCCGCCGCGCCCGGACGACGCCGACAACCCGATGCGGCGCATGCTGCTGATGCCGCTGCCTGCGGCCTACCGCGAATTCGAGCAGCGGTTCGGGGTGCGGACGTCGACCGGGTGGGGCAGGACGGAGATCGGCTTCCCGATGGCCATCATGGACCCGGCCGTGCCGGGCACCTGCGGCGTCCTGTCCCCGCTGTACGAGGCCCGGATCGTGGATGAAGACGACTTCGAGCTGCCCGACGGCGAGGTCTGCGAGCTGATCATCCGCACCCGCGTGCCCTGGCTGATGCTGCGCAGCTATCTCGGCCGCGCCGAGGCCACCGCCCGGGCCTGGCGTAACGGCTGGTTTCACACCGGCGACGCGCTGCGCCGCGACGGCGCGGGCAACTACTTCTTCGTCGACCGGATCGCGGACTACCTGCGCACCCGCGGTCACAACGTGTCCTCCCTCGAGGTCGAGGCCGAGGTCAGGACTCATCCCGGCGTCGCGGACTGCGCGTGCATCGGCGTGCCCGCCGACCTGGAAGGCGATGATGACATCAAGCTCGTGGTGATCCGTGCCGACGGCTCGGCGCTGACCGCGGACGAGCTGTACGCCTACCTGGAGCCGCGGATACCCCGGTACCAGCTGCCGCGCTACATCCAGTTCGCTGCCGAGCTGCCCCGCACACCGACCGGGAAGGTCCGCAAGGGCGAGCTGCGTGCGGCCGGGCAGGGTGGCGGCGAGACATGGGACCGAACGGGCTCAGGAAACCAGCCCCGGTGAGCCGGCTCACGCCCGGCTCCCACCTGCGTTACCAAGCGCAGGCCGCACCAGGAGTGGCGCTGATCGAGATCGACCGGCCGCAGGCCCACAACGCGCTGGACCGCGCCGATCAGTACCATTTCGACGACTTGCTGGCCGCGGCCGTGGCCGACCCGGGCGTCCGGTGCCTGGTTCTTGCGGGCGCCGGCGGCAAGGCCCTGTCGGCGGGCTGGGACATCCCGGAGATGCAGAGCCTGACCGCCGCGGCCAACGCCGAGCTGCTGGCCGAGCGCGAGGAGTGGCTCTGGCGCTGGCACACCTGCCCGCTGGCCACGGTGGCGGCCGTGCAGGGCATCGCCTATGGGGCCGGGGCGCTGCTGGCTGCCTGCGCCGACCTGAGCGTGGCCGGCCCTGGCACCCGGTTCAAGGTCACCGCACCGTCCTACGGCTACCCGGCCCTGTCCTGGATCCTGGCCGATCTGATCGGCGCCTCCCGGGCCAAGGACGTGCTGTTCACGGGGCGGGTCCTGGGCGGCAGCGACGGTGCTGACCTGGGCCTGTTCAACCGGCTGGTCCCGGACGCCGAGGTCCGTAAGGCGGCGCTGGCCCTGGCTGGGCAGGTCGCCGCGCTCCCGCCCGGCGGCGTGCAGGACACCAAGCAGCTCATGCGCGAGGGTAGTGGCCGGGACACCAGGGCGCGGTACGACGCCGAGAACGCGCTGACTCGGGACGCGCTGGACGGCCGGACGGCGGCCGAGCTGTTTTCTGGCTTCAGGTCCGGCCGCGGCAGCTTAGCGGGCCGAATGGGCCGGGGTCAGCGGGCCGGCCGGACGAGGTTCGCCGTACCGGGCGATCACCGCGCGCGGCGCTGGCGCGTCCGGCGGCACGTCGGGAACGGCGCCGCGCAGGAAACTGCGGATCGAGTCGGCGAACAGTTCCTCGGGCGTGCGCGTGTTGGCCGTCAGCGCCTCGGCCAGCGTGGGCTCGGTGTCCGGGTCGACGTTGGCGAACACCTGCCCCGCCGTCGCCGGGCTCTTGGCCGCCTGTGCGAGCGACGCGCCCAGGGTCAGCGTGTCCAGCCCGTCGATGACCAGGAGCCGCCGGCCCGGCGGCACACCGATCTCGGACAGTATCTGGACGCCGATCTCGTAGTTGCGGATCAGCAGGTCGCGGGGCATGAACTCGAGCAGTACCGGCGCGGCGTTGCGGTGGTCAAGCACGGCCCGGCGGAAGGCGACGCTGATCCCCACGAACCAGTCAACCCAGGTGGCGCAGGTGGCCGGGTCGGGCAGCCGGGTCTGGAGCACGATGGCCCGGGCCACCGTGCGCAAGATGTCGGCCCGGTCCTGGAAGTGGTGGTACAGCGATGGCGCCTGTACGTTCAGCTCCCGGGCCAGCCGGGGCAGGCTGAACGCATCGAGCCCCTCGCGGTCGATGATGCGCAGCGACGCGTCGACCACGGCGTCGTGACTGATCAGCGGACTCGCGGGACGCGGCATGAGTTCATTATGTCGTGCTGTGCCGGGTGCATCGGGTGACAATTTCCCGCCGCCCCTTTCGCCGGCGCCCCTCCATGGGGTAAACCTAAAGCCAATAGGTATGTCGCCTGCCGCTTCAGGAGGCCCGATGACGCCGATCGCCGTCGCCAGCCGTGCGGACCGGATCCACCGCACGCTTGAGCACCTCCGTGACGGGTCCACGGACTGCGGGGACACGGTGGTCCCGTTCGGTCCGGCGCAGTACACCGACCCGCTGCTGGCGGCACGCGAGCGGGACCTGGTCTTCGGCCGGGTGCCCTCGATCGTGGCCCACTCCAGCGAGCTGCCGCAGCCGCATGACTTCATAACCCGGCAGATGCCGCGGAACCGGGTCATCGTGGCCCGGCAGGAGGACGGGTCGGTCAAAGGCTTCGTGAACCTGTGCCGGCACCGGGGCGCGCTGCTGGAAGAGCGGGACATGGGCCGCTGCCGGCTGTTTTCGTGTGGGTATCACCGGTGGTCCTACAACACCGATGGGTCGCTGCGCACGATCACACGAGACAACACGTTCGGCGAGGTGGACCGGTCACAGCTCGGGCTGGTCGAGCTGCCCGTGCAGGAGCGGCACGGCCTGATCTGGATGATCGACCGGGCAGGCGCCCAGATCGACGTGGCCGGCTGGCTCGGCCCGGACGTGGACGGCATGCTGGCCGGCTACCGGCTCGACCAGCTCGTCGCCTTCCGCACCGAGGGGTTCGACGAGCCGGCTAACTGGAAGCTGATGCAGGACGCGTTCGTGGACAACTATCACATCCAGTACGCGCACCCGAACACCGCGGGCAAGCACGTCCACACCAACGTGCAGACCGTGGAGGACTTCGGCCGGCACGCCCGCATGGTCTCCCCGCGCAAGACCATGGACCGGTGGCTGGAGGAGGACCCGGGCGAAGTCGACCTCGGGTCCTACGTCACCGAGGGGCACTTCCTGCTGCCCAACAGCACCCTGCTGCGCCAGCCTGATGACCACTTCGAGCTGCTGACCTTCCGGCCGCATCCAGATGACCCGGGACGCTGCCGGATGGAGATGCGGCTGCTTGTCCCGCCGCTGGAGGCCAGCGGGATGGAAGGAGGCCGCTGGCAGCACGTCTGGGACAAGAACTGGAAGATCCTGCTGGCCGTGCTGCATCAGGAGGACTTCCCCTTGCTGCGCGCCTCGCAGCAAGGGCTGGCCAGCGCGGACGCGGGCGGCATGCTGCTGGGCCGCAACGAGCTGGTGAACCAGATATTCCACCGGGAACTGCGCAAGCTGCTCGACGAGGGCTGAACGTGGACGCCGGCGTGGCCCGGTAAGGTAACCACCCACCAACCTGCGCAAGGACGCATGCCATGACCGAACTCGTGACCGACGGACTGTCGTACTGGGCCCGGCAGGCTCCCCACCGCCCGGCCATCGTCTTCGACGGCGCCGATGCCGTCGACTACCAGGCTCTCGACCGGTGGACCGGCGCCGCGGCCCATTTCCTCGCTGGTCGTGGCCTGCGGCCCGGCGACCGGATCGGCATCGTCGGGGACAACAGCCTGGAATGGGTCGTGGCCGCGATCGGCGCGCTCAAGCTGGGCGCGGTCGTGGTGCCGTTCAACAACCGGTTCACGCCGGATGAGCTGCGCTACCTGGTCGATGACTCCGAGCCCCGGCTCGCGCTCACCGACGAGGCACACCGGGACCCGATGACCGCGGCGCTGGACGGCACCCCGGTCCGGCTGCTCGGGCTCGGTGAGTTCACCGCGCTGCGCCGGGAACAGGCCGCGCCGGTGGCCCGCCCGCAGGCCGGCCCGGATGACATCACCCAGATCGTCTACACCAGCGGCACCAGCTCGCGGCCCAAGGGCGTGCTGTTCACTCACCGCAGCACCTTCAACCTGATCGCCGATTTCGCCTTCGCCGAGCCCGCCCTGCAGCCTGGCGCCCGGATGATCTACGTGCTGTCCATGTCGGGGGCGCCAGGCCTGCTGTGGCACTTCCTGCACCCCCTGACCCGGGGCCTGTCGATCTACTACGAGCGCGGCTTCGATCCGGCCAGGACGCTGCACCGCCTGGCCGAGGAAAAGATCCAGATCATGGCGGGGGTTCCGCTCCTGTTCGAGCAGATGGCGGCACAACCGGACTTCGCCGTTACGGACCTGTCCTCGCTGGAGCTGGTGACCATAGCCGGGGCCCGCGCGCCGGTACCGGTCATCCGGGCCTGGCTGGACAAGGACGTGCTGCTGCGGCAGGCCTACGGCATGACCGAGCTCGGCGGCATCTCCTCGGTCAACCCGCCCGAGCAGGCCCTGGAGCGGCCCGAGTCTGTCGGCCGTGGCACCGTGTTCACCCGGCACCGGGTCGTGCGGCCCGATGGCACCGACTGCGACGCCGAGGAGCCGGGCGAGATCATCGTGTCCGGCCCGGGTGTCACGCCAGGCTACTGGCGGAACGAGGCCGCCTACGCCGAGGCCATGCGGGATGGCTGGTTCCACAGCGGCGACGTCGGCATCGCCGACGCCGACGGCTATATCCGGGTGGTCGACCGGCTCAAGGACCTGATCATCACCGGCGGCTTCAACGTGGCGCCCTCGGAGATTGAGGCGGTCATCAGCGAACTGCCCGGGATTATCGAGGTGTGCGTCGTCCCGGCGCCCGACCCTAAGTTCGGCGAGGCCCCGGCCGCGGTCGTCTACGGCGGCCCGGAGATCACTGCGGTCGCGGTCACCGCCCATTGCCGTGAGCGTTTGGCTGGTTACAAGGTGCCCCGGCATGTGGTCCTGCAGGACCGGCCACTTGAGCGCATGGCCAGCGGAAAGATCGCACGGCGGCGGATCAGGGACGCGCATCCGGAGCTGGCCGGGGCGGCCCAGCCAGTGTGAGCGGCCTCACTGGCAGGAATTTACCTACGCTCGTTAGGATTTAAAGGGTAGGGCGCCGGCGCGCGGCGCTGGCTCGGAAGGAGTCATAATGCGGGACGCGGTCATCGTCGAGGCGGTCCGGACGCCGGTCGGCAAGCGGAATGGTGGGCTGTCCGGAGTCCATCCGGTGGAGCTTTCCGCGCACGTGCTCCGGACACTTGCCGAGCGGAGCGGGATCGACCCCGCCGAGGTCGACGACGTGGTCTGGGGCTGCGTGTCCCAGGTCGGTGAGCAGACGCTGGACATTGCCCGCACCTCGGTGCTGGCGGCTGGCTGGCCGGAGACGGTCACCGGGGTCACGGTTGACCGCCAGTGCGGGTCGAGCCAGCAGGCGGTGCACTTTGCCGCGGCCGGGCTGATCGCGGGCCAGTACGACGTCGTCGTCGCGGGCGGCGTGGAGTCGATGAGCCGGGTTCCGATGGGCAGCTCGGTCAACGGGCAGAACCCGCTCGGTCCCTCCTTCCTCGAGCGTTACAACGGGGTCTTCCCCAACCAGGGTGTAGGCGCCGAGATGATCTCCGAGCAGTGGGGTTTCTCCCGTGAGCAGCTCGACGAGTTTTCGCTCGGCAGCCACGCGAAGGCCGCAGCGGCCCAGGACGAGGGCCGGTTCGAGGGCCAGATCACCCCGGTCCCGCTGCCCGACGGCACCAAGGTGACGGCCGACGAGGGTGTCCGGCGTGGCGGCACGGTGGAGACGCTCGGCAAGCTCAAGACGGTGTTCAAGCCCGAAGGCGGGACGATCACCGCAGGTAACTCCTCGCAGATCTCTGACGGTTCGGCCGCCCTGCTGCTGACCACCAGCGAGAAGGCTGCCCAGCTGGGCCTGCGGCCGATTGCCCGCATCCACACCGCCGTGCTGGCCGGCAGCGACCCGATCATCATGCTGACGGCGCCGATCCCGGCGACCAAGAAGGCGCTAAGCCGTTCCGGGCTGTCCGTGGACCAAATCGGCGCGTTCGAGGTCAACGAGGCCTTTGCGCCGGTGCCGCTGGCCTGGCTGGCCGACGTCGGCGCCGACGCCAAGACGCTGAACCCGAACGGCGGTGCGATCGCCCTGGGTCACCCGCTCGGCGGTTCCGGTGCCCGCATCATGACCACCCTGGTCCACCACATGCGCGACAACGGCATCCGCTACGGCCTGCAGACCATGTGTGAGGGCGGCGGCCAGGCCAACGCCACCATCCTCGAGCTGCTCTAGCGGCCCGCAGCACGGTGACCGGGGCGGCGATCGCCGGGCTCGGTCTCACCGAGCTCGGTAAGGTCTACGGCCGCTCCTCGTCCAGCCTGGCGGCTGAGGCGGTCCAGCGGGCGGCCACGGACGCCGGCCTGGAGCTGGCTCAGCTGGACGGGCTCCTGGTCAGCAGCGGCATCAAGCAGGACGTCGGGGTCAACCTGGCTAGCGTGCTGGCCCTGGGCGACCTGGGCGTGCTAGCGCAGGTCAGCGCGTTCGGCGCCACTGCGGGTGTGATGGTGGCGCAGGCCGCCCAGGCCATCGCGGCCGGCGCCGCC
>JBAPYC010001268.1:0-3056 GCA_049284535.1 Streptosporangiaceae bacterium | reverse complement strand
GCCGACCGCGGCCGACCTGGCCGAGGCGGTCACCGCCCTGCTGGACGGGCCGCCGCTGCCGTCCTGGCGGCGCTAGCCCGGGCCGGGCACCTCCTACGGGCCGTCCGAGGACCCGACCTCGGACGGCTGACCTGTTTGCTCAGTCCATTACTTTTTGTAATTGACTGAGCTAGCGCGTTCAGTATCGCTCACACGTGCGGTGACTTTCCTGGCCACCATGTCGCGCTTTTTAGAAGCCTCGTTTGACTGACTGGAGGCAGGGTAATGCAGCGCTCTCCAATTGACTGACGCGTTGAACGGCGAGGGGTCGTTAATGGAACCGGAACGCAAGCCTGCCTGGAGGAGAGCGGTCGTCACTGGTGGCGCCGGGTTCATCGGCACTACCAGCACGCCGGACAGCCTGCACCGGCTGCGGGCTCATCCCCGATTCGCGCTGTACGAGGCGGACGCCCGGCTGGAGGCGAGCGCGGGGGTGAGGGCCTGATGCGCGTCCTCGGTATCAACGCGATCTTCCACGACCCGGCGGCGGCGCTAGTCATCGACGGCGAGACCGTCGCCGCGGCCGAAGAGGAGCGGTTCAGCCGCCGCAAGCACGGTAAGCGCCCGGTCCCCTTCTCGGCCTGGGAGCTGCCGGAGAAGGCGACCGCCTGGTGCCTGGAGACGGCCGGGCTGACGCCGGGTGACCTGGACGCGGTCGCCTACTCCTACGATCCCGCCCAGTGCCAGCCGGCCAGCGCCCTCGGACTCGACGACCCCTGGGACCACTTGCGAATCAGCTACGCCGAGCGGGCGCCCGGATTCCTGGCCGAGGCGCTGCCCGGGCTGGACCCGGGCGCCGTCCGGTATGTCCGCCACCATGAGGCGCACGCCGCCTCAGCCGGGCTGGCCGCCCCGTTCGGCGACTCCAGCGTGCTGGTGTCCGACGGCCGGGGCGAGGCCGCCTCCCACCTGGCCGGCCACTACGCCGGCGGCACGCTCCGGGTGCTGGCCAGCCAGGCTCTGCCGCACTCGCTTGGGCTGTTCTACGAGCAGGCCACCGCGCACCTGGGCTTCCTGCACTCCAGCGATGAGTACAAGGTGATGGCGCTGGCCTCCTACGGGGAACCGAAGTTCGCCCGCGACCTCGCCCGCCTGGTCTACGCCGACGGCGCCGGCGGTTTCCGCACCGA
Source organism: Streptosporangiaceae bacterium (assembly GCA_049284535.1). Taxonomy (GTDB): domain Bacteria; phylum Actinomycetota; class Actinomycetes; order Streptosporangiales; family Streptosporangiaceae; genus Palsa-504. Next base: position 1,887 of record JBAPYC010001268.1, on the reverse strand, counting down.
ACCGGTGGACTGGGACCGGCTGGCCAAGCGCCGGTCACCGGGGGAGCCGCTGTCCGGCGAGCACGCCGACCTGGCCGCCAGCGTGCAGCGGGTGACCGAGGATGTGCTGCTCGAGCTGGTGCGCTGGCTGCACGGCCAGACCGGGGGAGCCGACCTGGCCCTGGCCGGCGGGGTGGCGCTCAACTGCGTGGCCAACTCCCGGCTGCACCGCGAGGGCCCGTTCGAGCGGATCTGGGTCCAGCCCGCGGCGGGTGACGCGGGCACCGCGCTGGGCGCCGCGCTGTCGGTGGCCGCGGCGGCGGGGGAACCGGTCGCGCCGATGCCAAACGCCTACCTGGGCCGCGGTTGGACCGATGATGAGCTCGAGGCCTGGCTGCGCACCGCTCGCTGGCCCTACGAGCGCCCGGCCAGCCTCGCCGAAGCGGTCGCGGCCGAGCTGGCCGCGGACGGGATCGTGGCCTGGTTCCAAGGCCGCAGCGAGTACGGTCCGCGCGCGCTCGGCGGGCGCTCGCTGCTCGCCCACCCGGGCCGCAAAGAGAACCTGGACCGGCTCAACGCGGTTAAGGGCCGGGAGGAGTTCCGTCCGGTCGCCCCCATGGTGCTGACCGAGCGGGCGGCCGAGATCTTCTCCGACGGGCCCCTGCCCAGCCCCTACATGCTGTTCACGCACAGCGTCGCCCCGGGCTGGCGGGACCGCATCCCAGCGGTGGTGCACGTGGACGGCACCGCCCGGGTGCAGACGGTGGATCGCGCCGAGCAGCCGCTGCTGGCCGCGATGCTGGACCGCTTCGCCGCCCGTACCGGGCTGCCGGTGGTGGTCAACACCAGCCTGAACACGGCCGGCCGGCCGATGGTGGACGACCCGCGCGACGCGCTCGAGTGCTTCGGCTCGGCTCCGGTGGACGTGCTCGTGCTCGGGCCGTTCCTGGTCCGCCGTCCGGGGAGCGCGCAGTCCGGGACAGCTCGGTGAAGGTCCTGGTCGTACGGCCCGACGGGATGGGCGACGTGTTGCTGACCGGGCCGGCGGTGCGGGCGGTCGCCGCCAGCGGCGCCGAGGTGACGTTCGTGGCCGGGCCGCCGGGGGCCGCCGCCGCCGCGCTGCTCCCCGGGGTGCACCGGGTGCTGGAGTGGCGGGCGCCGTGGATCGATCCGGAACCGGGCGCCTTTGACCAGGAAGCGGTGCGGTCCCTGGTCGGCGAGGTCCGCGCGCTTGGCCCCGACACCGCCGTGATCTTCACCTCCTTCCACCAGTCGGCGCTGCCCACCGCGCTAGCCTTGCGGATGGCGGGCGTCCCCTGGATCGCCGCGATCAGCGAGGACTACCCAGGCGCGCTGCTCGACCTGCGACATCTGCCCACCGGAGATATTCCGGAGGCCGAGCGCAACCTCGCCTTGGTCCGCGCGGCGGGTTTCGCGCTGCCTCCGGGGGACACCGGCAGGCTGGCGGTGACCGCCAGCCTGCCGGACAGCCGGGAGCTGACCGGTGGCGGCCGCTACGTGGTGGTGCACGCCAGCGCGTCCGTGCCCGCTCGCTCGCCATCAGCCGACCGAACGGAAGCCATGGTGACCGCCCTGGCCGCGGCTGGATACCGGGTCGTGGTGACCGGTTCGGCGGCTGAGGCCGGGCTCACCGCCGCCGTCTGCCGTCCGGCCGCACAGAGCCCGGGTCCGCCCGTCGACCTGGGCGGCCGGACCAGCCTGCCGCAGCTGGCCGCCGTGCTGGCCGGGGCCGAGGTGGTGGTGGCGCCCAACACCGGCGCGGCGCACCTGGCGGCCGCGGTGGGCACCCCGGTGGTGAGCCTGTTCGCGCCGGTCGTGCCGGCGGTCCGCTGGGCGCCGTACGGGGTGCCGTACCGGCTGCTCGGGCGGCAGGACGCCGCCTGCGCC
>JBAPYC010001267.1:0-2609 GCA_049284535.1 Streptosporangiaceae bacterium | reverse complement strand
CGGCCCGGCTGGCCGGGCTGGACTTCGACGCGCTGGCCGAGGCCCAGGTGGTGGCGCGCATCGTGGCCGACCTGGACGGCGGCCAGGGCGGCTGGGTGGTCACGCCCAACATCGACATCTGCCGCCGGGTCACCCGCGACCCGGCCGCCCTGGCGCTGGTCCGGCAGGCGACGCTGGTGGTGGCGGACGGGATGCCGCTGGTCTGGGCGACCCGGCTGACCGGCGACCGGCTGCCCGAGCGGGTGGCCGGCTCGTCCCTGATCTTCTCGCTGAGCGCGGCCGCGGCCGCGGCCGGCAAGTCGATCTACCTGCTGGGCGGGGAACCCGGCGTGGCGGAGCAAGCCGCCGCCGAGCTTACCCGGCGCTACCCCGGCCTGAAGATCGCAGGCACGGACGCCCCGCCGGTCGGCTTCGACGCCGAGCCGGGCGGCGTGGCCGCGGTGCGGGACCGGGTGGCGCAGGCGTGGCCGGACATCGTGTTCGCGGGCCTGGGCTTCCCCCGCCAGGAACGGGTCATCGCGGCGATCGCGCCGTCGCTGCCCGGGGCGTGGTTCGTCGGCTGCGGGGCGGCCATCCCGTTCGCCGCGGGCACGCTGCCGCGGGCGCCGCAGTGGATGCAGCAGGCCGGGCTGGAGTGGGCGTTCCGGCTGGCCAGCGAGCCACGGCGACTGTTCCGCCGGTACCTGGGGCAGGATCTTCCGTTCGCCGCGGGGCTGATCGTCAGGTCCGCGCTGTCCCGGCGGCGAATGGACCAGTTGTTAGTCCGGGACCGGGGCGGGCGGACCTGTGCGCCAGCTTGGGGTGTGGCCCAGCCAGTCGGCCAGGCGCTCGTCGTGGGGGCGGAAGTGCTCGTCGAGCCGGGACCGCAGGGTCTCCGGCATGGGCGAGCGCGGGCGGGCGTTGTGCCGCTCGAAGGCCGGGTAGCCGTGCTGGCGCAGCCCGAGAAAATCGAGCACGCCGTCGTAGACCGGCTCGGGATCGGTGAAGAACAGGCCGCTGTCCACCACGTGCAGCCGCTCCCGCCCGAACAGCCCGGCCAGCCGCTCCAGCTGCTCGGCGTAGCGTCCCCGGGTCAGGTAGGCGTGGTGCTGGTGACTGTGACTGTGATAGGTGGGCTGGCTGATAATCCGTTCGGCCTCACCGTCCAGACGCGCGTCCTCCAGCTCCAGGGCACGCTCGAACGGCTCTGTCTCGTAGGCGCGGGCCAGTTCGTGCGCGTGCGCCGAGTAGGCCCGCTCCACCGGGTCCCGCACCAGGACCAGCAGCTTCACTCCGGGCAGGTCGCGGCTGATCCGCTGGGCGGCCAGCGGGTGGAACATGTAGTACGGGCTGGACTCGAAGGTCAGCGGCTGCTCGCCAGTGGCCCGCTGGACCCGGGCCGCCTTGGCCCGCAGCGGGAAGTGCCCCCGGTACCAGGCCGGCCCGTGCTCGTAGCCGGTGTCGAAGTAGTGCACGCCCTTGTGCAGCACCGCCTTGAGGATGGCAGGGTGCTGGCTCAGCGTGCGATACATCGACGTGGTGCCGCCGCGCTGGGCGCCCACGATGAGGAAACCGGGCGTCATCCGGGCCCAGTGCGTCAGCCGGCCGGTGCTGACCGATATCGAGTGGGCGGCCCGGCGGGCCGCGGGCGGCACCGACTGGGGCTGGACGCCGAGCCGCGCCAGCGGCGCGGCGGTGCTGTGTCCGGTCATAGGGTCCTCATCGCTTGCTCGATCGCGGGAATCAGCCAGGTGCCGGGCCGGCCGAGGCGGGCGCCCGCCTCGGCCTGGCGGTCGGCCAGGTAACGCACGGACAGCTCGGTCAGGTAGGCCACGGCGGTCAGGTGGGCCTCGGGGGCGGGCACGCCCAGGGGCGCCAGTTCGGCGGGCGCGGACCGTATGGCCTGCGCCGCGGCCGCCTCTGGGGGCTGGTGCCGCCGGACCACGGCGAACTGCAGCCGATGATGCAGACAGTCAAACCCGAGCGGAACGGGCTGGCTGAAGCGCTCCCAGTCCCACACCAGCAACTCGCGGGCGGTCGATGCCATGTTCCAGCCGGTCCAGTCGCCATGCCAGCTGCCGAAGCTGAGCTCCGCCCCGGTGGCGGCCAGCCCGACCACGATGGTCTCCAGCGCGTCCCGGTCCGGGCCGTCCGGGCTGACGGCCAGCCGGGATCGCAGCCGGGCCAGGAAAACGCTGTCGGCGTCCAGCGGGGCGCGGGTCAGGCCGCCTACGGCGGCGAGCTCGGTCATGGCCGCGGCCAGCTGGCCTGGACGCAGCGGCTTGCGGCGGCGCCAGGTCGGCAGCGCGCTCATGATGAGCACGTCGTGACCCTGCCACTGGCCGTGGTGCAGCACCCGCGGCGCGGTCAGCCCATGCAGGCCGGCCGCAGCCAGCGTGTCCAGGGCGGCACACTCGGCCCGGATCAGGTCCCGGGTCAGTGGGTTGATGCTGAGCTTGGCGAACCCGGCCGTGTCGCCGTCCGGGGTCAGCAGCTGCAGCACCGGCTTACGGTTGGCCCGGGCCGCGCCGAGGTGGGTGGAGATCAGCACGTCGCGGCCCAGGGCCTGGCTCAGGTAGGCGTCGATGCCGTCGGCGCCCGGGGCGGCCCGCACCCGCAGCCGGCCGCCC
>JBAPYC010001266.1:0-2733 GCA_049284535.1 Streptosporangiaceae bacterium | reverse complement strand
GAGCAGCGCGGTGCTCAGCACCGAGCCGATGATCACCGCGGACAGCGCCACCGACACCGCCAGCGCCATCAGGAAGGCCGCGCCGACGGCCCGCACCGGCACGCCGCGGGCGGCCGCGATGTCCGGGCTGAGCGAGCTGAGCAGCAGCACCCGGGCCAGCGCCAGCACGGTGGCCAGGGCCAGCAGCGCCGAGACGATCAGGGCCGGGACGGTAGAGGACGTCAGCACGAACATCGAGCCGAACAAGATCGTGAACGACGCGCCCGTGGTCGAGCTGTACTGGGTGCCCAGGTACAGGAACAGCGCGGCCAGGCCGAGGGCGGCGCCGAGCACGACCCCGGTGGCCACGTCCCGGCCGCGGCGGCGCTGGATGCCGATCATCTCCATGAACGCGGCCGCGCCCGCACCGAAGGCCAGGTAGCCCCAGAACTGGTTGATGCCGATCAGGAACGCGCCGGACCCGCCGGTGGTGGAGATGTCGGCCAGCGAGTGGCCGGCGAAGGACTGCCCGCGGGTGACCGTGAACACGCCGGTTACGGCCGAGGTGATCGCGATGACGGTTCCGACGGCGAGGGCGATGTGGACCGGGCCGCTGGTGAAGAAGCCGGGCTCGAAGATGTACCTCACCGGACTGCGGGGGTCTCTTGGTCTTCGTCGGCGCTGTCGTCGGTGGCGCTGTCGTCGGTGAAGTCGGTGCCTTCGGGGGCGGCCACGACCAGGACCCGGCCGTGCACGCGGATCACGTCGACGTGCTGCCCGTACAGGCGGCTGAGCACCTCGGGCTGGACCACCTCGTCGGTGCGGCCCACCGCGACCCGGCCCGCGGCCACGTAGATGATCCGGTCCATCACCGGCATCAGCGGGTTCATGTCGTGCGCGGACAGCAGCACGGCGATCCGCTCGGCCCGGGCCAGCCGCGCGAGCACCGAGACGATGCCCTGCTCGCTTGAGATGTCCAGGTTGGCCAGGGGCTCGTCGAGCAGCAGCAGCCGCGGCCGGCTGATCAGCGCGTGCGCGATCATCACCCGCTGCTGCTCGCCGCCGGACAGCTCACCGACCCGCGCGTTGGCGTAGCGCTGCGCGCCCACGGCGGTCAGCATCTCGTCGACGAGCTCGCGGCGGGCTCGCGACGGCAGCCGGATACCGAACTTGTTCCCGTCGATGCCCAGCGAGACCACGTCGCGCACCCGCAGCGGCATGTCCGGCTCGATGGACAGCTTCTGCGGCACGTAGCCGATGGAGGTGTCGCCGTGTGACCGGGGCACGCCGTCGAGCAGGACCTGACCGGAGGTCACCGGCTGGAGCCCCAAGACGACCTTGAGGAGGGTGGTTTTGCCCGCTCCGTTCGGCCCGATGAGCCCGGTGAACTCGCCGGGGGCGATGCTCAGGGAGACGTCGTTCAGGATCTGGCGTCCGCCCAGGCGCACGCTGACGCCGTCGAGCCGGAGCAGGTCGGTGCTGGCCGCGGGGACGGGGGCTGGCTTTTGCGGTGCCTGGTTTGCTCGGTTCACCTGGTCTGCTCGGCTTGCCTGGTCTGCTCGGGTCATAGGTGCTCGCTTGAGGTCTTGCTGGCCACGGCCTGGCGCAGGTCCTTCGTCTCGGCCACCATCCAGGACTGGTAGTGGTAGCCGGGCTCGGGCATGGTCTCGTAGACGCCGACGACCGGGATGCCGTTCGCTCGCGCCAGCGATATGAAGGATTCGGTCAGCGAGTCCGTTACCTGCTGATTGTATACAAACACCTTCACCTTGTGCTGCGTGAACAGGTCCCGCTGGATGGCGACGTCCTGGGCCGATGGGTCGGTGCCGTTCATGATGTCGGCCTGGAAGGCCCACGGGGTCAGGTTGTCGGCGCCCGCGGCTGCCAGGAGGTAGTCCGCCACTGGTTCGGTAGTGGCCACAGGGGTGCCGGGATACTGGGCCTTGAACGCGGCGATGGCGCTGGTCCACGGCTCCAGCGAGCGGGTGAACGCGGCCGCGTTGGCCTTGAAGTACGAAGCGTGGGCGGGCTGGAGCTTGGCCAGGCCGGCGGCGATGGCGCTGGCGACGGCGGGCATCGTGGACGGCTTGTACCACAGGTGCGGGTTCGGGGTGCTGTCCGGCAGGCCGAGCAGCTTGGCGACCACGATGACCTGGCGCGAGGAGTCCGGCACCGCGTTCTCGATCGAGCCCATGAAGGAGTCGTAACCCAGGCCGTTCTGCACCACGAGGTGGGCCGCGTTGACCAGGCGGCCGACCGACGCGCTGGCCTCGAACGTGTGCGGATCCGTGTTGGGGTTGCTCATGATGGCGCTGACCTGGACGTACTTGCCACCGACCTGGGAGATGACGTCGGCGTACTCGTTTTCAGCGCCGACCGCGATGATTTTCCCGCCGGGGTCGGTTGAGCCGAAGGCGGAGGAACAGCCGGTGGCTAGCAGGGTCGCGGCCAGCACGGCCAGCGGGATGGCGAGGGCTCTGACCGACGGCTTGGCTCGGGCTCTGGCCGACGGCTTGGCTCGGGCTCTGATTCGCGCGAGAGCGTTAGCCCGGGCTTGAGCCTGGGCTTGGCCTCTAGTGCGGGCCGTGCGGCTGGTGTGGCTCTTGCAGCTGGTGGGGCTGCCGCGGCTGCGCATGAGCGCGTTCCTCCACGGGTTGCGGTGCGGGGTTGCGTTGTGGGCTCGTCGTCGTGGTAATGATAATGATTCTCAGTTTCGGTCGCAACTAGAGTCGGGTGAGTGGCACGGCGGGTGGG